>DATFXS010000497.1:0-2796 GCA_035315605.1 Polyangia bacterium | reverse complement strand
GGCAAGGGCGGAACGGGCGGCAGCGTCGGCGGCAGCGCGACCGGAGGCAGCAGCGGGAAGGGCGGGAGTGCCGGCACCGGCGGGACGGGCGGCGCCGCGGGCGGCGGCACCGGCGGGACGGGCGGCGCCGCGGGCGGCGGCACCGGCGGCAGCGCGGGCCGCGGCGGGTCAGGCGGGAGCGCCGGCACCGGCGCAGCTGGCGGCGGCAGCGGCGGCACGGCCGGCGGCAGCGGTGGTACGGCCGGCGGCAGCGGCGGCACCGGCGGCACCGGCGGCAGTCCGGTGGCGCCAGGAACGATCCTGTGGGCGCGATCGCTCTCGCAGTCCTACCCGACCGGCGCGATCGAAAGCGGCAGCGGCGTGCTGGTGACGGCGTTCTTCTTCTCGCCGATCGACGTCGGGGCCGGCACGACTTACGTGCCGGCGGGCGACGCCAACACGGTGATCGCGGACTTCGCGGTCAGCGACGCCCACCACATCTACTCGGTGCCGTTCGGCGGCGGCGGGCAGGCGTTCGGCTTCGTCACGGGCGCCTCGTCCGGCAACGCGATCGTCGACGGCGTCAGCTACTGCGACCCGGGCGCAAACCCGCCGTGCACGGGCAACGATCTGGGAAAGGGCACGGTTCAGGGCGGCGGTGGTCCGGGGGCCGACGGATTCGTCGCGCGCTGGATGCCGAGCAGCCCAGCCTGGGTGCGTCGCCTCGTCGGCCCGGGCGACGACAAGCTGATCGCATCCGCGCTCGGCCCGCCCAACGCGTCTGACGACACGGTCTATGTCGGGGGCTGGTTCGACAGCGGCAGCACCACGCTCGACGGGCTGAGCGGCAATCTCCCCTGGGCCGGTGATCGGGACATCCTGATCGCGCAGTACGACGCATTCTCGGGCGCTTTCCTCTGGGCGAAGACGTTCGGCAGCCCGAGCCGCGACGAGCTCTCCGCCATCGCGTTCAAGGGTTCATCGCTGTTCCTGGCGGGCGTGTTCGGCCGTTCCTCGACGGATTCGCTGACGCTCGGAACGACGACGCTGAATTGCGCGGGCGACGACGACGTGTGGGCCGGCAAGTTCATGCCCGACGGCACGCCGGTCTGGGCGGTGCGCTTCGGCGGCACCATGGATGATCGTGGCGCCAGGCTGGCCGTCGACGCGGCGGGGGATGTCTATCTGGCGGGCATCATCCACGACCAGGTCGTCTTCGGAACGAAGACCTGGGTCTCGGCAGGCGGAGGAGACATCTTCGTCGTCAAGCTGCGGGGATCGGACGGCGGGGTGCTCTGGTCGACGGCGTTCGGCGACGTCGGCGACGACGAGCCGACGGGCATCCTCGTCGACGCGAAGGGCGACCTGGTGGTTTCGGGAACCATCACCGGCCCGATCGAAACGAATGGACCGTTCGGCGGCGCCACGGACGCGTTCGTCGTCGCCTTCGATCCGGCCAACGGGAACCGGCGCTGGTCCAAGATGATCGGCGGCACCGGCGCCGACAACGGCGGCACGCTGTCCGCCGGCGTCGGGGCCCTTTACGTGACGGTGGGGACCGGCGGCGCGATCGACCTCGGTACGCCGATCATCGGCGAGGCCAACCCGACCGGGCTGGTCCTGAAGATGCAGCCCTGACAACATGCGCATCTGTTTCGTCGTCGCGGACGTCCGCGATCAGCAACCCAACTACGCGGGCGTCTACCTGGCGCTGTCCGCTCACCGGCGCGGGCACGACGTCCGCTTCGTGTCCGTCGACGACCTGTCGTTCCTCGACGACAACAACGTGCTGGCGACGACCACCCGCGTGCGCGCCGGCGATTACACGACGCCGGCCCAGTACGCGCGCGCGCTGGCCTCCGAGGAAGCGGTGGTCGAGGAGGACACCCTCGGCAGCTTCGACGTCGTCTGCCTGCGCTACAACCCGATCCGCGAGGGGCAGGCCCGCCCGGGCGCGCCGCTGATCGACTTCGGCTGGCGCCTGCGGCTGGCCGGAACGCTGGTGGTCAACGATCCGGAGGGGCTGCGCCGCGCCGGCAGCCGGATGTACCTCGGCGATTTTCCCGCCGACATCCGGACGCGAACGCTGGTGTCGCGCTCGAAGACGCGCCTCAAAGCGTTCCTGCGCGAGCTGGACGGACCGGCGGTCATCAAGCCGCTCGCGCCGCGCGGCGGCGAGCAGGTCTTCTACCTGCGCCGCCGCCAGGTCTCGAACCTGAATCAGATCATCACCGCGGTGACCAAGGAGGGCTACGCGCTGGCGCAGGAGTACCTGCCCGAGGCCGAGCAGGGCGAAAAGCGCCTGCTCTTGCTGAACGCCGAGCCGATCCGCGTCGGCGACCGCGTCGCCATCTACCGGCGCCGCGCGGTCACCGGGCCGAACGGCGCCAAGGCGGGTTCGGCCGTGCGCGGGAAGTGCGACTTTGGACCGGTCGAGGCGCGCATCTGCGACATCCTGCGACCCAAGCTGCTGGCCGACGGACTGACGTTCGTGGCCGTCGACATCGTGGGCGATCGGATCCTGGAGCTGAACGTGTTCACGCCGGGCGGCATCCACGCCGTGCACGAGCTGTACGGCATCAACGTCGCCGACATCGTCATCGCCGATCTCGAGCGGCGGGTGCGCCTGCGCGCCGCCTACCGCACGACGTTCGACCCCGAAGCAGCGGATGTCGTGTAACCTTTACTGACCAACCCGATGCGCGAACGCAACCCGACGCCCACCCTGGGCGCCCCCGCCCAGCGCCGCACCGAGGAGATGTCGATCCCGGTACCGGTCGTCCCGCCCGGGCCGATCTTCACGCTGTCGCCCGAGGA
>DATFXS010000496.1:0-6526 GCA_035315605.1 Polyangia bacterium | reverse complement strand
TGCGGGTGGCACCGCAGCCGGACGTGGCGGCACGGGCGGCGGCGGTGGAACGACGGGCGGCACCGGGGGCGCCGCCGGAACGGCCGGGGGCGGGCGCGGCGGAGCGGGCGGAACGGGCGGCTCCGGCGGGACCGTCGGTGGACGGGGCGGCGCGGGCGGCACCGCCGGCACGGGCGGCGGCGTCATCATCCCGACCGCGGGGCTGGTCGCCCTCTACGAGCTGGACGGCAACGGCGCCGACACGAGCGGCAACGGCTACAACGGGACGGTCACCGGCGCGACCGCGACGACCGATCGATTCGGGAACGCGGGCAAGGCGCTCGCCTTCACGGGCGCGAACGGCGAGGCCGTGACGGTCGCCAACGAGAGCCCCTTCGACCTCACCACCTTCACGATCACGGCGTTCGTCCGGATCGCGCCCTCGAACGCGACCCGGGTGATCATCAGCAAGGCGATGACGACGGGGTTCGGCAACTTCACGCTGCAGGTGAACGCGGACAACCTGGGCGCCGCCGCCGGCCATCTGTCGTGGGCGCACGACGAGGCGGGGGGCAACTTCAGCGCCAACGCGTCGCCCGCCGCGATCCCGGCGAACACGTATGTGCACGTCGCGGTCACGTTCGACTCGACCCAGATTCGCTTCTACGTGGACGGCGCGATGACCGTCTTGTACGCGAATCCGCCCGCGCCGCTCCTGAACAACGCGCCGGTCACGATCGGTCGCGGCGTGTACAACGGATTCGTCGGCGCGATCGACAGCGTGCGTGTCTACAACCGCGTGCTGACCGCGGCGGAGATCGCCGCCATCTCGGCCGACCGCTAGTCGCTTCTGCAATCGCAAATTGCAGTGACGATCGCGTCACGGCCGCTCGCTAGCCGTTCCGATCTCCGTCGGGAAGATGCATCGTGCCGCCGCGTTCAGCATCTGAAGCCGCCCGATGCCGCAGACCGCGCTCGCCGTACCGCTCGAGGGCCTGAAGGACTGGCTGTCCGGCAGCGCGAAGGCCTTTCAGGGTGACATCCTGGACTTCTACCGGGACTGCGAGCGCCGGGCTGGCCTGGTCGCGACCCACATCTGGCGCTATCCGGTCTACGTCGTCACCGATCCGGCGCTGATCGAGGAGATCCTGGTCCGCAAGCAGGCGAGCTTCGGCAAGTCATCCGGGCTGCGGGTGACGCTGGCGGCGTTCGGGCGCGGCCTGCTGACGTCGGACGGCGAGCTGTGGCGCCAGCAGCGCCGCATCCTGCAGCCCGCCTTCAACAAGCGCCGCGTCCAGGGCTACCGGCAGTACATGGAAGCGGCGATGGCGCGGCTGCTGTCGGCCTGGGGCGACGGGGGCGTCCGCGACATTCACCGCGACATGACCGACTTCTGTTTCGATGTGCTCGCGCACGCGCTGTTCGGCGAGGACATGGCCGCGGGGCGGCCTTACGTCGTCGCCGCCGCGGAGGCGCTGCACGAGTTTCATCAGTATTTCGTGGCCCGGCCGGTGGCGATGGCGGGCGGGCTGGTCGCGGCGGCGTTTCGGCGCCTGTCGGTTGTGCTCGGGCACCCGGATTACATGATCGACCTGTCGCGGCTGCCGACGAAGTCTGGCCGGCGGTTCCGGAAGACCGTCGCCGACCTGGACGCGTTCGCGGCGGCGCTGATCGCGCGGCGGCGGCGCGCCTCCGCCCGTGCCCGCACCGACGACGGGGACGATCTGCTGTCGCTGCTTCTGGATGCGCGCGACGATCGGGGCCGGCCGCTCGACGAGCGTCAGGTGCGCGACGAGGTGGTGACGATGTTCTTCGCGGGCCACGAGACCGGCGCGGCGGCGCTGACCTGGGCGTTCTATCTGCTCGCGCAGCACCCGCACGTCGGCGCCGCGGTGGCGGCCGCGCAGGACGGCAGCGTGAGCGAGCGGGTCATGCGCGAGAGCCTGCGTCTGTATCCGCCCGCGCACCGGATCGCGCGGACGGTGCTGGAACCGTGCGAGATCGGCGGCGTGTCGCTGAAGGTCGGTTCGGAGGTGGTCATCCCGCAGTGGGCCGTGCACCGTTCGGAGCGCCACTACGACGACCCGGATGCGTTTCGCCCCGAGCGCTGGACCGAAGAGATGGAGGCGCGGCTGCCGCGGTTCGCGTACTTTCCCTTCGGCGGCGGCGCGCGTACCTGCATCGGAAATCATTTCGCGCTGCACGAGAGCCACTACGTGCTGACCAGCGTCCTGCGCAGCTACGAGCTGGCCGTGCTTCCGGGCGTGGACGTGAAGGCGCAGGTGGGCGTCACGATGTTGCCGCGCAACAGCTCGCTGCCGCTCGTCGTCCGGCGGCGGGCCGACGCCGTCGCGCGGCCGTCGCGACAATCCGGTCACGTGTCTCCATCCGCCGGCTGCCCCTTTCACCAGGGGTGAGCTAGGCTGCGCCGATGAGCTTCGAGGGTTTCCAGAAGGAGACAGTGGGTTTTCTGGCCGGGCTCCGCGCGCACAACAAGAAGGACTGGTTCGAGGCGCACCGGGCCGATTACGAACAGGCGTACCTGGCGCCGGCCGTCGCGTTCGCCGAGGCGCTGGCGCCGCGGCTGCGCAAGATCGAACCGGACGTCAACGTCGAGCCGCGCGTCAACGGCTCGATCATGCGGATCAACCGCGACATTCGCTTCTCGAAGGACAAGTCGCCCTACAAGGACCACCTCGACATGTGGTTCTGGACCGGCGATCGCAAGGGGTGGGATGCGTCGGGCTTCTGGTTTCGGCTGACCCCGGACCGGTTGATGCTAGGCGCGGGGATGCACCGGTTCGAGCCGGCGGCGCTGGCGCGCTACCGGGCGGCGGCTCTGGACGGGCGAAAGGGCGCGGCGCTGGCGGCGATCGTGGCGAAGCTGCGCAAGGCGGGCTGCGAGGTCGGCACCGAGCTGTACAAGAAGACGCCGGCCGGCGTACCGGCCGATCACCCGCACGCGGCGCTGCTGCGCCACGGCGGCCTGCACGCGGGCTGGGAAGGAAAACACCCCGCCGAGCTGCGCCGTCCGGCCTTCATCGGTTTCGTCGCGGAGCACTACGCCGCGGTGGCGCCGCTTCACCGCTGGCTGCGCGGCATCTGAGATCGGCGATGGTGCATTTTCGTAGCGTCCCCGCGCCCTGGCTGGTGGTCGCGGCGCTGGCGGGAGCCGCGATTGGCGCGGTGGGCGCGATGCGGGCGCGACCGCCGGCCGCCTGCTCGACGGGCCCGGCGGGCGGCGCATCGAAGCCCGGGTGCTGCCACGGCGCTGGCGACGCGCAGGCCGTGAAGTGTCCCGTTCACTGGGGCACGGACGACGTCGTCGTCGACGATCGCGGGGAGGCGGAGCGGGTGCGGCGGGCGCTCGTCGACGGGATCTTCCGGTTCTGGACCGAGCGCGGCCAGGCGCCGACGCCCGCGGAGTTCGCGCAGCGGATGAAGCTGCCCCGGACGGACGCCGATCGGCTGCTCGACGAGATGCAGGCGTGCGGCGAGGCGGTCGGCAGCGGCATCCTGCGCGTCCCCGAGAGCGAGCTGATCGCGGTCGCCTGGCCGTTCGCCAACGTGCCGACCGGGATCACGGTGACGACGGCCGGCGGCAAGCCGGCCTTCGCGCGCTGCGCCTATGACGCGCTCGGGGTGTCGCAGTTGCTCGGCCAGCAGACGACCGTGGAGGCGGAGGCGCACGACAGCCTCGTGCGGCTGCGCGTCGTCGTCGACGGCGACAAGATCATTTCAGCCAATCCGGCCGGCTTCGTGGTCGTGAAGGGCAAGGGCTGCGACAACATGTCGTTCTTTTCGTCGCGTCAGGCCGCGGAGACCTGGCGCACAGCCCACGAGGGCGAGGGCCAGCTGCTGACCCTGGCCGAGGCCGTCCAGCGCGCCGCGAAGAGCTTCGGTCGCTACGCCACCGGGCTCTGACGGCGCAGTTTTTGGCGCGCGGTCGCGACCTCCTTTAACGTGGTCGCATGACGAACAACCGGCGAATCGGGCAGCTCCTCGGAACAGTGTTGCTTGCGGCGTCGTTGCCGCTGGCCGCCTGCACGGCCACGGTTGGCGTCCGCGCTTACTCGATTCCACCCGATGCCGCGAAGACCTGCACCGCGCACTGCCAGACGATCGGTATGCAACTGAGCGCCGTGGCGATCATGGCCGAGAACGTCGGTTGCGTCTGCCAGTACGCCGCGGCGCCGAAGGCGGGTGCGGGTGCGGCCGGAGAATTCGGAACGCCCGCCGGCGGGATGGCCGCCGTCGCGGCCCAGGAGGCGGCCGCGGCCGCCATGGCTCAACAACAACAGCAGCGGCGTTACTAGAGGCGCCGGGGCGCCTGCACGCGCACGGACGAGCATCGGCCGGCGGTCGCGCGGCGGTCAACCGGCGTTAGCTTTGAGCGTTGAGGGGAGGGCAGCGGCATGGCGCGCGCGATCTGGAACGGGGCGATCTCTTTCGGGCTGGTGACGATTCCGGTTCAGCTGGTGAGCGCGGTGCGCAGCCAGCGGCCGCGCTTTCACTTGTTGCACGCCAAGGACGAGGCGCCCGTGCGCTACGAGCGGATCTGCGAACGGGAAGCGAAGCCGGTGCCGTGGGATCAGATCGTCAAGGGCTTCGAATACGAGAAGGGCGAGTACGCGGTGCTGACAAAGGATGATTTCAAGCGAGCGGCGCTCGAGAAGACCGACACGATCGACGTGCTCAGCTTCGTGCCCGCGGACGCGATCGATCCGCGCTACTTCGAGACGCCTTATTACGTCGCGCCGGGCAAGGGCGCGGACCGCGCGTACGCGCTGCTGCGCGAGACGATCCGCAAGACCGGAAAGGTCGGCGTCGCGCAGCTGATCCTGCGGCAGTCGCAGCACCTGGCGGCGCTGTCCGTGAAGGACGACGTCTTCGTGCTGACGCTGCTTCGCATCGCCGATGATCTGGCGGCGACCGATTCGGTCAAGACGCCGAGCGGGAAGGGACTGCGCGACAAGGAGCTGCAGCTCGCGGCGCGCCTGGTCGACGGGCTGGCGGGCGACTGGGAGCCGGAGCAGTACAAGGATCAGTACGCGGCCAACCTGCAGGCGATCATCAAGGCGAAGATCAAGGGCAAGGGCGCGAAGCCGCGCCTGGGCGCGATCGGGCCCGAGGAGCCGAAAGCGGCGGTCGCCGATCTGATGCAACGGCTGCGCGCCAGCCTGGCCGCCAACACGAACGCGCGCGAGAAACCGGCGCGGGCCCGCAAGCCGAAGAAACCGGCGGGCCGCGCACACCGCCGGGCAGCGTAGGTTCCTTCATACCCCCTCGCCCCGCGAAGCGGGGAGAGGGTGGGGGAGAGGGGCCTTCGCCTCACCGCCCCGCGCGCACGCTGACGCCCAACCCCGGATCGCCCGCGAGCCTGATGTGCGGGCCGTCGCAGGTCCAGCCACCCTCGAACGGATCGTCGGCGAGCAGGAACGCCGTGTCGAGGTCGACCCAGTCGACGCCGCCGAGCGCAGCGACCACGTGGGCCATCGCCAGCAGGCCCACGCGCGTCTCCACCATCGCACCCGCCATCAGGCGAAGGCCCAGGGCGCGCGCTCGTTGAGCGAGGTTGAACGCCGCTGCCGGCCCGCCCAGCTTCGCGAGCTTCAGATTGACCGCTTGCGCGGCGCCTGCGTCGACGATCCGCTGGAGATCATCTGGGCCGCGGAACGATTCGTCGGCGACGACCGGAACCGAGGAGCGGGCGGCGACCTCGGCCATCCCGGGGAGATCATCGGCAGCGCATGGTTGCTCGTAGCATTCGATCGCGAGGCCGTCGCCCAGCGCCGCGTCCAGCAGCGCGAGCGCGTCGCGCGCCGTGAAGCCAGCGTTCGCGTCGAGCCGGAAGCGTGCGTCCGGCACCTCGGTCGCGACCGCACGGAGCGATGCGAGATCCGTCCGCCAGTCGCGACCCACCTTCACTTTGAAAGTGGTGAACCCCGCCCGGCGGTGTGCGTACGCAGTCGCCGACATCCGCCCGGGATCGGAGATCGGCAGGGTGATGTCGGTCTGGAGATCGAGCGCGTAGGCCGCGCCGCCGCCGAGGACCTGATAAAGGGGCGCCCCTGCGCGGCGGGCCATGGCATCCAGGATCGCCGTCTCGAGGCCCGCCCTCGCAACGAGGCTCTTCAGCCCGGCGCGGGCGACGATCTCGTCGAACACCTTCGCGCCCTTCAGCGCCGCCGCGACCGCGCCAAGCTCCGCCAGCAGCTCGGGTTGATCCTCGCGCGTCACGGGCGGCAGCGCGGCCGCCTCGCCGAGCCCCGTCGCGCGCGCGCCCTCAGGGGTCTCCAGCGTCGCCCGGACCAGCACCGCGCGCGTCGTGTCGATGCGCCCGGTCGCGATCACGAACGGCTCGCGCAGCGGGATCGACAGCGGTTCGATGTCGATCCCGGCGATCGCCACACCCGCGGTCTTGGACACCTCCGCAGTGTAACGTCCGCAAGCGCGTCGTCTACTTGCAGCGGTGAACGATCAGCGTCTGCAGGGCATTCGGCCCGTCGAACCCGCCCACTGCCCAGAGATCGCTCGCCCCCACCTT
>DATFXS010000495.1:0-8811 GCA_035315605.1 Polyangia bacterium | reverse complement strand
TGCGCCCGATGCGCGTGCTGCTGCTGGCCAGCTACCGCGACGTCGAGGCGCGCATGGACGCCGCGACGGGCGACCTGCTGTCGCGCATCGCCCGCGAGGGGACGACGCTGTCACTGCCGCGGCTGGACCGCGCCGCATCGGCGCGCTTCGTCCACGAGCGCGTCGGCGCGGTGACGTCCGAGGTCGAGGCCCGCGTGCTGGATCGCAGCCAGGGCAACCCGCTGTTCCTCGAGGAGATGGTCCGGCTCTGGAACGAACAGGGCGAGGACGCGATCGCCGAGGGCGTCGTCCCGAGCGGCGTGCGCGACGTGATCCGGCAGCGGCTGGATCGCGTCGCGCTCGAGACGCGCGGGCTCGTCGATCTCGCGGCCGTCGCCGGCGACGTGATCGATCCGCCCTTGCTGGCGGCCGCAGCGGGGCGCGACGCAGCCTGGGTCGCGGCCCGGCTCGCCGAGGCGGGCCGCGCCGGCATCCTCGTCGAGCGCGGCGCCCAGCGGCGCTTCGGGCACGCGCTGTTTCGGGAGGTGCTCTACCGCGAGCTGGGTGAAGTCGATCGGCGCGCGTTGCACGGGCGGGTCGCCGACGCGCTGGAACGGCTGGCGCCCCACCAGGAGACGGAGCTGGCGCATCACACGCTCGAGGGTCCGCCCGAGATGCTCGGTCGCGCCGTCGACCACGCCATCCGCGCCGGCGCGCGCGCGCAGGATCTGCTGGCGTACGAGGAGGCGGTCCGGACGCTGGTTCGGGCGCGCGACGCGGTGACCGCGGCGGGCAATCCCGCGCCGCTGCGGGCGCGTGTCCTGCTGGCCCTGGGCGAGGCGCGCATCCGCCGGGGCGAGGCCGCGGCCGGCAAGGAGGATTGCCGGGAAGCGGCGTCGATCGCGCAATCGCTCGGCGACGCCGAGCTGGGCGCGCAGGCGGCGTTGATCTACGGCCGCGTGTTCGCGTTCGGGATCGTCGACCCGGTTCTGGTCGGCATGCTGGAAGAATCGCTGGAGGCGCTGCCGCCCGGCGACAGCGCGCTGCGCGCGCGCCTGCTGGCCCGCCTGGCGGCCGCGCTGCAACCGAGCCCGAAGAGCGACGAGCCGGTTGCCGTCGCGCGGGAGGCGATCGCGACCGCGCGCCGGCTCGGCGACGACGCCGCCTTGCTGGACACGTTGTACGCCGCCGTCGCCGGGCTGATGGACATCGTCGATTGGACCGAGACGCGCGCGCTCAACTTCGAAGTCGAGCGGCTGGCGCTGGCCGCGGGCGATCGCGAGCGTCTGTTGCGCACGCACGTGCGGCTGGCGGTCTGCCACCTCGGCCTCGGCGAAATCGACGCGTGCGACGCGCGGCTGGCGGCCTTCGAGTCGCTCGCCGCCGACCTGCACGCGCCCTGGTACGGCTGGTGGGCGGGGATGCTGCGTGCGGTGCGCGCGACGATGGAGGGCCGCTTCGCCGACGCCGAGCGGCTGGCGGCGCAGGCGCGCGACGTCGGGCGCGCCGCTGGACACGAGGCGGCGGAGCGCGTCTGGATCACCAACCGCGAAGGGCAATTGCGCGCCGCGGATCGACAGGAGGACATGCTCGCCTGGGAGCCGGAGGCGCGTCGCTCGCGCGCGATGATCTTCATCGCGGCGGCCTGGCAGGCGATGGGTTCGGCGGTCCTGTACACGCGCCTCGAGCGCGCCGCCGAGGCGCGCATGCACGTGGACCTGTTGCCGGAGGCGTTTCGCAAGAGCACCAACTTGTTCTCGATGGTGTTCATCGGCGAGGCGGTCGCGTACGCCGGCCCGCGCGAGATGGCGCTCTGGTACTACGAGCAGATCAAGCCGCTGCGCGACGGTTGCGCGATGCTGGGTTTGAGCTACGTCAGCTGGGAGGGGCCGTGGGCGCGCTTGCTCGGTCTGCTGGCGGCGTCGCTGGAACGCTGGGACGAGGCCTGGGCGTACTTCGAGGACGCGATGGCCCGCTGCCGTCGTCTGGGCGCGCGCCCGCTGCTGGCGCGGACCGAATACGAATACGGACGGGCCCTCGTCGCGCACGGCGATCGCGCGCGCGGGCGTGATCTGATCGCGTCGGCCCGGCAAGCGGCCGAGGAGCTCGGCATGACCGGGCTGGTGCAACTGGCCAGCGCGAAATTGGCTTCCGATCCCCTCGCCCCGCGAAGCGGGGAGAGGGTTAGGGAGAGGGGTCCGGCCCTCCCGCCGTTCGCGTTCGCGCGCGAGGGCGAGTACTGGGCCGTCACGCACGCTGGAACCACCTTCCGCATGAAGGACAGTCTGGGGATCCAGTACCTGGTCCGTCTGATCGAGCAGCCCGGGCGCGAGGTTCACGTGCTGGATCTGACGGGCGAGCGCGCGGGCGGTGGCGCCGGCGCGAACGAGGCGATCGACACGGGCGACGCGGGCGAGCTCCTGGACGACGAGGCGCGCCGCAGCTACCAGCGCCGCCTCGAGGATCTGGAAGAGACGGTCGCGGAGGCCGAGTCGTTCGGCGACGCCGGGCGGGCGTCCCAGGCGCGCGCCGAGATCGATCTGCTGGGCGCCGAGCTCGGTCGGGCGGTCGGCCTGGGCGGGCGGATCCGCCGGGCGGGCGGCGCGGCCGAGCGGGCCCGCAGCGCGGTCCAGCGTCGGATCAAGAACGCCATCGAGCGAATCGGCGAGCACGCCCCGGCCCTGGGCGCCCTTCTGGGTCGCACCATAAGAACCGGAAATTACTGCATTTACTTGCCTGATTAGATCCCCGCCCCAACATCAGGTCCCCCGCCCCGCGAAGCGGGGAGAGGGTTAGGGAGGGGGGCCGGGTTCCTACGGGCGAACGGAACGGCCCGTTCCGCCCGAAGTCACGCCTCCTGGTCAGGAGACGGACCGATGCTGACGCGAGCCCTGACCACGCTGACCCTGCTGCTGACCTTCGCCCCCGGCGCCGATCGGGCACGCCCCGCCGCCGTTCACCCGGAGCGGGCGCGGGTCGCGCGCCACGCGCCGGTCGATGACGACATCGGCGGTTGCCGCGAGCCGGCGCCGTCGCCGATCCCGGTTGCGCCCGCCGCCTGTGCCGACGAGGGCCAGCCGTGAGCGCCGCCGGGCTGAAAGATCTCTACGAGCGCAAGCGGCGCGCGATGTTGCGGCGCCCGTCTTTCGGACGCACGGCCGCCGCCGCGCGCGTCCGCCTGGGCGAGACGATGCTGTGCGAGGTCGAGGAGGGCGACTGGCGAACGCGCGTCGACCAGACGCCGGAGGAGGGTGGCACCGGCAGCGCGCCGCACGCGGGGCAGATGATGCGCGCGAGCATCGTCGCCTGCCTGGCGATGGGTTACCGGATGTGGGGCGCGCGGCTGGGTGTCGAGATCGACGACGTCGAGGTCGACGTGCTGTGCGAGCTGGACGCGCGCGGCCAGCTCGGCATCGAAGGCGTGCCGGTCGGCTGGCAGCGGATCGTCGTCGACGTCTGCATCGGAAGCCGCGCGCCCGAGGCGGACGTGAGGCGCGTCGTCGCCACCGCCGATCGCTTCAGCCCGATGCTGGCCAACCTTTCGCCCACCATCGAGCTGGTTCAGCATCTGCGCATCGTTGACCCCGATCGCGAGGAGGCCTGACATGGACGCGCGGGTGTTTCGTCGCGTGCAGCGCTACGGGTGGGACGCCGCCGCGGTCGCCTACGATCGCGGCTGGGTGCCGCTGCTCGAGTGGCTGACCGAGTCGTGCGTCGAGCGCGCGGAGCCGCGCCCGGGCGAGCGCTTTCTGGATCTCGCCACGGGGACCGGCATCGGCGCGTTCGCGGCGTCGCGCGCGGTCGGCCGCGCGGGGGGGGTGACGGGCATGGATGTCTCCGAGAAGATGGTCACGCTGGCCAGCCTCTACGCGGCGAACGGCGGGTTCAACAACGTCACGTTCCAGCGCCGCGACATGGAGACGACCGGCGCCGCCGACGGGGCGTTCGACGCGGTGACGTGCGCCTTCGGCCTGATGTTCGCGGCCGAGCGCGCCGCGGCGTTCGACGAGATGGCCCGCGTGACGGCGCCCGGCGGGCGCGTCTCGATCTGCGTCTGGGGCCGGCGCGCGGCGTGCGGCTTCGCGGAGGTGTTTCCGATCGTCGACGCGCACGTCGCCAGCGAGGTCTGCCCGCTGTTCTTCTCGCTGGGGGTCCCCGGCGCGCCGACGGCGTATCTGGAGCGCGCCGGATTCCGGGACGTGTTCGAGGAGAGCGTGCCGATCACGCTGTCGTGGGCGTCCGCGGACGAGGCGTGCGCCGCCATGCTGGAGGGGGGCGCGGTCGCGCTGGCGTGGAATCGATTCTCGCCCGAGACGCGGGCGATCGTACGCGCCGAGTACCTGGCGTCGCTCGAGCCGTTCCGTCGCGGCGATCGCTACGAGGTTCCCGCCGAGGTGATGTTCGCGACCGCGCGCAAGCCGGCCTGACGCCGCGTTCGGACGGAACGCTTCGTTCCCTGCTTGGTCACGCCTCTCGGTTGAAAGCGGTTCCCGAGAACAACGACAAAAGGAGACAGGTCATGAAGACGATGAAGCTGATGAAGATGGTGGCGGTTGGGGTGGCGGCGCTGGCATTCGCGCCGGCGGCGCGCGCGGGCGAGAACCCGGCCGCGGCGGCGGCGAAGGCGGACATCCAGAAGACGCTGGGGTTCGTCCCGCAGTTCTTCACGCGCTTCCCGGAGGAGGTGCTGCCGGGCGTGTGGGAGGAGTTCAAGACGCTGCAGCTCAACCCGCACTCGGCGCTGCCGGGGCGGACCAAGGAGCTGATCGGTCTGGGCGTGGCGGCGCAGATTCCCTGCCGCTACTGCATCCTCGCCCACACCGAGTTCGCGCGGCTCAACGGCGCCAGCGAGACGGAGATCGGTGAGGCGGTGGCGATGGCGGGGTTGACCCGGCACTGGAGCACGTTCCTGAACGGCACCCAGACCGACGAGACCAAGTTCCGCGCCGAGATCGGCAAGGTCGTCGACAACGTCAAGAAGGCGAGCGCGTCGAAGGCGCCGGCGCCCGCGCCGGTGAACGTGGTGGACGGGGCGAGCGCCGTGAAGGAAGCGAACCAGATGCTGGGCGGCTACGTGCCCGAGTTCATCCGGAACTTCCCGGAGGAGGCGCGGGCGGGCGCGTGGCGCGCGTTCCGCGACGTCCAGCTGTCGCCCGCGACGGCGCTGTCGGGCAAGCAGAAGGAACTGGTCGGGCTGGGCGTCGCGTCCCAGATTCCCTGCCGGTTCTGCATCATCGCCCACACCGAGTTCGCCAAGCTGAACGGCGCCACCGACGCCGAGATCAAGGAGGCGGTCGCGATGGCCTCGCTGACGCGCGAGCTGTCGACGATGCTGAACGGCCTGCAGGTCGACGAGGTGCAGTTCCGCCACGACATCGACCGCGCGGTCAAGGGCGCCAAGTCAGCCGCGAAGAAGAATCCGGCGACGGCGCAGCGATAGTCGGACGGAACAGTGGTTGAATATGGGCCGGGGCGGTGGCGACACCGTCCCGGCTTTTCGTCGTCGGGAGGACGATCATGAGCATTCGACTTTACGGGTGGCCACAGAGCACGGCGTCGCGCGTGCGCTGGGCTCTGGAGGAGCTGGGCGTCGGCTACGATTACGTCGAGCTCGATCCGAAGAAAGGCGAGAACCGGACGCCCGAGTACCTGGCGATCAGCCCGACCGGCAAGGTGCCGGGGCTGGTCGACGGCGGTCAGGCGTACTTCGAGTCGGCGGCGATCATCCTGCACCTCGGCGAGGTCTACGGGCGCGAGCGCAACCTCTGGCCAGCGGCGGACACGGCGCGCGCGGCGGCGGTCTGCTGGATGGTGTGGGGCACGACCGAGCTGCACGCCTACCACATGCAGTGGCTGTATCACGGCATGGACACGATCGTTTCGTATGCGGCGGAGGGTCGCAGCAAGGCGGCCGCCGACTACAACCACGGCCAGCACCTGCGCAACCTGGACGCGCTGGAGGCGCGCCTGGCCGGACGCGACTACATCCTCGGCGCGGCGTTCTCGCTCGCCGACATTCCAGCCGCTTCGTCGCTGCTGATCGGCCAGGACATCGGCGTTCGGGTCGATGGTCGCCAGAACGTCGACGCCTGGCTGGCCCGCTGCCGCGCCCGCCCGGCGCTCGCCCGCGCCGGGGGGCCGGGGTGATCGCGGTTGACAGAGAAAACCAGCGCGGTCATCTTCGTTGAGCAACCCAACACTCCAGGGACTGGCCGAACCTGGAGCCGGCAGTCGACGGCCGATGTGAGTGTTCCGATGTCAGCTGTGTCGAGAGGTCGTTCCACCTAGGACCCCGCCAGTTCGGAGCGTCGTCGAGACGCGCGAGCGGCAGTACCCGTTCCGGCCGAAGGCGAACCGCTTCAAGCGGAAACCTCGCCCGGACGATCCGGAGAGCACGAAGCGCGTGCGGTACCGCGACGATCCGGGCGGCGCTGGCCGTGAAATCGTCCGCGAGCTGGCGCTGTGCCCCGCCTGCGCCGCCGAGGCGGCCGCGGAGGATCACCATCCGCGCCATACCATTCGGGGCCCGCCACGCAATCTGGCGCTGGCGGCGTGAGGTCGTGTTATGAGCCCCGGGGAGGCGCGACATGATCACCGGCGCACATTCGATCATCTACAGCACGGACGCGGACGCGGACCGGGCGTTCTTGCGCGACGTTCTCGGGCTGCGCGGCGTCGACGTCGGCGGCGGCTGGCTGATCTTCGGCCTGCCGCCGGCGGAGGTCGCGGTTCATCCGGGCGAGCAAGGCGATGGCCACGAGCTCTACTTGCTGTGCGAGGACGCGGCCGCTTTCGTCGCCGAGATGCAGGCGAAGGGCGTCGCGTGCAGCGAGCTGCGCGACCTGCGCTGGGGACTCCTGACCGAGGTCACCTTGCCGGGCGGCGGCAAGCTCGGCGTCTACGAACCGCGCCACGCGCGACCCGAGGCGAGCCCCGTCGCTCGGCCGTCGAGGCGGCGCCCGGCCCGCGGCGGCAAGTCGCCCAAACGGAAGCCGAAATCGAAGAAGAAACGATGAAGCTGTTCGCGCTGACGTGCAGGAGCTCGAGGCCTGGCAGCACAACCACTGAGTACATGAAATCGGGCGTAAGGGGCCGGCACACGCTTCGCTAATGTGGTACGCTTGGACGTACCTTCAGGAGTACGTCCATGAGCAAGGTTCCGGCAATTGTTCCCGTGAGCGACCTTCGTGACGACGCGGCAAACGTGCTCGATCGATTGAAGAAGAATCGAGAGCCGGTTGTGATCACGCAGCGCGGTCGAGCCACAGCCGTCATCGTCAGCATTGATGAGTACGAGCGATCGGAACACGAGCGTGAAATCCTTCGTCTCCTGGTGCTGGGCGACAAGGAGGTTGCCGCTGGGAAGGGCCATGATCTCGAGGACGTCCTGAGCGAGGCAGACCGGATCCTGGCGAAGTGAAGGTCAGGTTCACGCCGTCCGCCCGGGCGCAGTTTCTGGCGAAGGTCGAGTACACCAAGGCAGAGAACCCCGCGGCCGCCGCGGCTCTGCTTGCGAGGGCGAAGAAGAGTCTCCGTCGTCTGGCAGCCCATCCGCATTCGGGCCGCAGAATTCCCGAGTTCCCGGAGCTCGACCGGCGGGAGGTGATCGTTCCGCCATACCGATTCTTCTATCGCGTCGAGAAGTCCATCGTCTGGATCGTGGCCGTCTGGCACGGCGCGCAGAAAACGACGGCTGATTAGTCGGCGACGGACCGGTATAAAGTCCGTTCGCTCCCATGCGCGCGGTCCTGCTCGCCTGCTTCTTTCTTTCCGGTTCCTCGGGCCTCATCCTCGAGATGCTCTGGACCCGGAAGCTGGGGCTGGTGTTCGGATCGACAACGCTGGCGATCTCGACGGTGCTGGCGACGTTCATGGGCGGGCTCGGGCTCGGGTCGTACCTGGCCGGACGTTACGCCGATCGGATCAAGAACCCGGTTCGCGCGTACGCGGCCGCCGAGGCGGGCATCGGTCTCTACGCGCTGCTGATCCCCGTGATCATGTGGGCCTACCCGGGGTTCAACATCTGGATGTACCGCGTGTTCGGCGATAGGTGGCTGCTCTTGTCGATCGTGCGCTTCGCCGGCTCGGCTGTGCTTCTGCTGATCCCGACCACGCTGATGGGCGCGACGTTGCCGTTCTTGTCGCGGCACTTCGTCAAGCGGCCGTGGGAGCTGCGGCGCTCGGGCCTGCGGATCGGCACGCTCTACGCCGTCAACCTGTTCGGCGCGGTGGCGGGCGCGTTCTTCGCCGGCTTCGTGTTCCTGCCGCTCATGGGGATCACCTGGACCAACGTCACCGCCGCGACCTTCAACCTGTCGCTGGCCGCGGCGATCGTGATCGCGCGCCGCCGCCTTCCCGCCGCCGAGGAGACCGCCGCCACTGCCGACGAACGCCTGGACGTCGCCGCCGCCCAGGCCCACCTGGAATCGGCGGCGCTGCCGCCGCCCCCCGTGGTCGACACGCGCTCGCGGCGTGCGGTGATGGCGGCGTTCGCCGTCTCGGGTGCGACGGCGATGACGCTGCAGGTGCTCTGGACGCGCACGCTCGCGCTTCTGCATGGGTCGTCGGCCTACACGTTCACCCTGATCGTGCTCGCGTTCCTGATCGGCCTGGGGGCGGGCGCGGCAGTGTTCGCGCGCATCAGCCAGCGCACCCCCCATCCGGTCCGGTGGTTGGCGGCGCTGCACCTCGCGACCCCCTTGGTCATCGGCGTGACGTATCTGTTCACCGACAAGATCCCGTACGTCTTCACCTGGCTGCTCCAGTCGATGAGTACCAGCACGGACGTGACCCTGTTCTGCCAGTTCGCGCTCGCCTGCCTGACGGTGTTGC
>DATFXS010000494.1:0-6018 GCA_035315605.1 Polyangia bacterium | reverse complement strand
TGCCAGCTTTTCCCGCCGCGCCCGTCGCGGGCGGAGCGACGCTGCCGCTGCCGGCGGCGCCCGTCGCGGGCGGCGCCACATTGCCGCTGCCGGCTTGCCCCGCCGCGCCGGTGGTGGGCGGAGCGACGCTGCCGCTGCCCGCCTGCCCTGCCGCGCCCGTCGTGGGCGGTGCCACGCTGCCGCTGCCGGCCTGCCCGGCCGCGCCCGTCGTGGGCGGAGCCACGTTGCCGCTGCCGGCCTGCCCTGCTGCGCCCGTCGTGGGCGGTGCCACGTTGCCGCTGCCGGCTTGCCCGGGCGAGCCTGTCGCGGGCTGCCCCGCGTTTCCACTCACGGGCTGGCCCGCGGCGCCGCTCGTCGGCTTTGCTGCGCCGCCACTGCCGCCGTTCCCCACGGCGCCCCCATCAGGCCGACCCGCGGCGCCGTTGGCGCCGCCTTTCGGCGAATCAGTCGAGCTCGGGCCACCTTCGCCCGCGCAGGCCCAGACCAGGGAAGCGCCCAAGAAGAGCGCAGCGACGGTACCGAAATTTCTTCGCATTCTCATTGCTACGGATCGGCGCGCGTCCCGGACGTGTAGGCGTCGCGATCGACGCCACCACCCGGGTCACTTCACTCGAGCGCCGCCAGCAGATCGGCGAAGAACGGGGGCACGCTGTCCCAGGGGTTGGGCAGCGTGTCGTTCTGCACGTAGACGTACTGGACGTAATGGCGGGCGTCGCGCACGAACGCCGGGTCGAACGACGACGTGTGCGGAATGACGCCGAAGTTGGACGGCGCATAGCTCGAGTGCCATCCGCCCATCTGGCTGTCCGTCGGCAGGCCGGCGGCCTCGTAGATCAGCATCGTGTCCAGCGCGCCGACGTACTCGGGGGCGCTGTCCTTTCCTGGGTTTCCGACGGTGAAGGACAGGCCCTTCGCCTTCGCGTACTGCGAGACGTCCCGGTAATACGCGACGTCGCCGGCGCGATCCGACTGCTCGTCGAAGAAGATCCCGCCCAGCTGCCCCGGGTAGAAGGCGTTCCAGCTGTCGATGTCCGCCTTCACGTCGGGCGGGTTTCGCACCGCGTAGCCCGTGTGCACGTAGCCGAGGACCTTGATGCCGGCGGCGTTCAGCCGCGCGATGCCGGCCGCGTAGGCGCTGTCGACGGCGCCCCCGGGGCCGTTGGCCGGGTTGACGACCGCGACCACGCCCACCGTCGGGTGCGCGCCCTTCGCGGCGATGACCGTGTCCCACGACGGATCGGTCGGGTAGGTGTAAAGCGGAACGATCGACGCGCCGGCGTTGCTCGCCGGTGCCGCGGGCGCTCCGGCGGCCGCGGGCGCTCCGGCGGCCGCGGGGGCCGCCGTTCCAGGCGCTGCGGGCGCCGCCGTTGCGCTTGCGCCGGGCGCGGTCGTCGCGGTCGCGCCGGGCGTCGTTCCCGGCGCACCGGCCGCGGCCGGTGCTGCGGAGCCGCCGCTCACATTCTTCGGCGCACCGCCCTGGGCACCCTTCGCGCCCACGACAGTCGGAGTGCCGGTGCCGTCAGAAGAACCACCTGCGCCGCCGCCGCCGCCGCCACAAGAAACGATGAGAGAAGCGCCCACACAAAAAACGGCGATGCCGCCGAGCTTTCTTTGCATCCCGTAGCTACGGGGCCCGGCGCGGCTTCGGACGTGGACAAACTGAAAAGCGGCGGAATCTCGCGGCGTTCCTGGCGCGACCGTTCGCCTGGAAGTGCGAGACGAGTGCGCTACACTCCCGCGCTCGTGGGTCGCAAGGAATCGACGTCATTCGGCAGCGCGCGCGATTTGCGACCGCGCGCGGACGAGCCTGACTTCATCGTCGTGCGCGGCGCGCGCGAGCACAATCTCGCGATCGACGAGCTGCGGATCCCGAAGCGCTCGCTGGTGGTGTTCACGGGCGTGTCGGGTTCGGGCAAGTCGTCGCTGGCGTTCGACACGCTGTACGCCGAGGGGCAGCGGCGGTACGTCGAATCGCTGTCGTCGTACGCGCGCCAGTTCCTCGGCCAGATGGAGAAGCCGAAGTACGAACAGCTGCGCGGCCTGTCGCCGACGATCGCCATCGAACAGAAATCCGCGTCGTCGAACCCGCGTTCGACGGTCGGCACGGTCACCGAGATCTACGATTACCTGCGCGTCCTGTACGCGCGCGCGGGCGAGCAGCGCTGTCACCTGTGCGGCGGCGAGGTGACCGCCCGTTCGGCGGCGGAGATCGTCGACGAGCTTCTGACCTTGCCGCCCAAGACGCGCGCGACGCTGCTGGCGCAGAAGGCGGAGAACCGCAAAGGCGAGTTCCGCGAGGTGTTCGAGGAGGCGCGCAAGGCGGGCTTCGCCCGCGTGCGCATCAACGGCCTCATCCAGCGCCTCGAAGACGTCACCGCCCTCGACAAGAAGAAGAAGCACACCATCGAGATCGTGATCGACCGCGTCAGCATCGACGCGGGCGACCGCGCGCGGCTGACCGACTCCGTCGAGGCGGCGGTGAAGGTGGGCGGCGGGTCGGTGATCGTCGCGGTCGAGGGCGAGGCGCGCGAGCGCGCCTACAGCGAGGCGCGCGCCTGCCCGAACTGCGGGGTCGGCCTGCCCGAGCTGTCACCGCAGTCGTTTTCCTTCAACAGCCCGCTCGGCATGTGCGTCGACTGCAACGGCCTCGGCTCGAGCATGGAGATCGATCCCGACCTGATCGTCCCCGACCCCAACATATCGATCGGCGACGGCGCCATCGAACCGTGGGGCGACCGGGCCGGCCGCGATCAGGGCTGGACCGCCAACGTCGCGGCTGCGGTGTCGCGCGAGTTCGGGATCCCGCTGGACAAACCGTGGAAGAGCCTGACCCCGCGCCAGCGCGAGATCATCCTCTACGGCTCGGGCGAGAAGCGCGTCAAGGTCACCTGGAACGGCAAGCACGGCGGCGGGTCGTGGGCGATGCGATTCGCGGGCGTCGTCAACACCATCAAGAAGCGCTTGCAGGAGACGTCGTCCGAGGTGATGCGGCAGTGGTACGGCCGTTACTTCCGCGAGCAGCTCTGCCGCGCCTGCAAGGGGCAGCGGCTGCGGCCGGAATCGCGGGCCGTGCTGCTGGCGGGCAAGAGCCTGGTCGAGGTGACCGCCATGACCGTCGCGGGCGCCTCGCAGCATTTCTCCACGCTCGGGCTCAAGGGCGCGCGGGCGCAGATCGCGACCGAGCTGCTCAAGGAGGTCAACGCGCGGATCGGCTTCCTGCTGGACGTCGGCCTCGAGTACCTGACGCTCGACCGTGCCGCTGCGACGCTGTCGGGCGGAGAGGCCCAGCGTATCCGCCTGGCGTCTCAGCTCGGTTCGGAGCTCTCAGGCGTGATGTACGTGCTCGACGAGCCATCGATCGGGCTGCATCAGCGCGACAACTTGAGGCTCATCAGCACGCTGCGCCGCCTCCGCGACCTCGGCAACAGCGTCATCGTGGTCGAGCATGACGCCGAGACCATCGAATCCGCCGACCACGTCATCGACTTCGGCCCGGGGGCCGGGCGCCTTGGCGGCCGCGTCGTCGCCGAGGGCCCGCCCGACGCGCTGAAGGCGAACGAGGCGTCGCTGACCGGCAAGTTCATGGCCGGCACGGAGCGCATCGAGGTGCCGTCGTCGCGCCGGCCGCCGCAGGGGTTCCTGACCGTGAAGGGCGCGCGCGAGCACAACCTGAAGAACATCGACGTCGCGTTCCCGCTCGGCGTGCTGGTGGCGGTGACGGGCGTGTCGGGCGCGGGGAAGTCGTCGCTGATCAACGGCATCCTGCAGCCGGCCCTGCGGCGCAAGCTACTCGGCAGCTACGACCAGGTCGGGCGGCACGGCGCCGTCGTCGGGATCGATCAGATCGACAAGGTGATCGACATCGACCAGAAGCCGATCGGGCGCACCCCGCGGTCCAACCCGGCCACGTACACCAAGGCGTTCGACGCCATCCGGGAGGTGTTCGCGCAGACGCCGGAGGCGCGCGCCTACGGGTACCTGCCGGGGCGCTTCTCGTTCAACGTGCGCGGCGGACGCTGCGAGGCGTGCGAGGGCGACGGCGTGCGCCAGGTCGAGATGCACTTCTTGCCCGACGTCTACGTGACGTGCGAGGTCTGCCGCGGCAAGCGCTACAACGACGCGACCCTGCGCGTGAAGTGGAAGGACCGCACGATCGCGGAGGTGCTGGAGACCAGCGTCTCCGACGCGTTGGGGTTGTTCGAACATCACCGGACGCTGCGCGGGATCCTGCAGACGCTGGACGATGTCGGCCTCGGCTACATCGCGCTCGGGCAGTCGGCGACGACGCTGTCGGGCGGCGAGGCCCAGCGCATCAAGCTGTCTCGCGAGCTCGCCAAGCGCGACACCGGCAAGACGCTGTACCTGCTGGACGAGCCGACGACCGGCCTGCACTTCGACGATGTGCGCAAGCTGCTCCACGTGCTCGACCGCCTGGTGTCAGCGGGCAACACCGTGCTGGTCATCGAGCACAACCTCGACGTCATCAAGACCGCGGACTACGTGATCGATCTCGGGCCCGAGGGCGGCGCGCGGGGCGGCGAGGTGGTCGCGGCCGGGACGCCCGAAGAGGTCGCGCGCGTGCCGGGTTCGTACACCGGCCAGTTCCTGGCCCCGCTGCTCGGCCGCCGCCGCCGCCCCACCGCCGCCTGACGCGCGGCCCCTCTCCCTAACCCTCTCCCCGCTCCGCGGGGCGAGGGGACCGGATCAGATCGTTTCTTACCCCCTCGCCCCGCGAAGCTTCTAGTCGACGAGGTCGGGGCGATCGCGCACGGCCATCATCGTGCCGGTCATCATCGCGACGAGGGTGCCGTCACCGGCGTTTTCGACCGCGCGCAGCTCGCCCGACACGACGGTCAGCGTCCGCCCCGCGCGCACGACGTTCGCGCTGGCCCGAAACAGACTGCCGCGCGCCGGCACGAGCAGGTTCACCTTGAACTCGACGGACAGGACGGCGGCGTCACGGTCCATCAAGCTGAGCGCCGCGTAGCCGCACGCGCTGTCCATCACGCTGGTCACGATGCCGGCGTGGAGGAACCCGTGCTGCTGCGTCAGCTCCGGCCGAAAAGGCAGCTCGACGACGACGTGGCCAGGCGCGACGCGCGCCAGCGTGGCGCCGAGCGTGGCCATCGCCGCCTGCCGCCCGAAGCTGGCGCGCACCCGCCGCTCGAAGTCCGGATCGCGCGGTGTGTGAGTCGAGGTCATGCGGGTTTGCTTTCGAGCCAGCGCGAGCTGACGTCGTCGGCCAACGGATATTTGTCAGGGTCGACGTCGCTGCAACGGGACCAATCGGCGCGGGTACCGAACCCGAGCGCCTCCATCTCCTCGAAGGGGTCGACGGACGGCTCGTGCTCATCGTCGTCGGAGAAGGCATCGGGCCACAGGAACTCGCCAACCCAGTCGAGCCACGAAAATGGAGGATCCCAGCGACGGACGTACGCGATTCGGTCGTCGAGCGACCAATTTCGAGAAGCGGCCCACGTCCAGAAGAGGTACCGATAATCCTCGCCTCCACCCATTCTCCAGTGAATGGAGTACGGATGGATGCGCGGGTAGTACGCCCAGGGTGGAGGCACTTCGCCATGCTCGGCGACCAGCGCGGCGATCTGGGGCGCGTAGTGCTCAGCGTCCATTTCGGCCTGATCCTGCCGCGAGCGCCGCGGCTGCAGCCAGCTTGTGTCTGGCCTGCCAGGGAGGTCCGACTGCCCGACCCATCGTCTGCAGGAAGGCGTCGATCTCATCTCGCCCGACAGCCGTCGCCGCGTCGCGAAACACGCGCTCGCGATCGTACCAGTGGACGGACCAGCCGCGCGCGGCGGCTGCGCTCGCGAGCGCCTCGCGATACATGACGGAGTCGGCGAAGGTCTGCGCGCGGTTGTCGGCGATCCGCTCCTCGATCGTCGGGGGAAGCTCGGGGCACGCGCGGATCGCGACGCTGCCGATCGGCGTGGAAACCGCTGCGGCCAGCGCGTCGAGGCTCGCCCGCGCGCCGTGCGCGGCAGACATGCGCACGCGCTCGAC
>DATFXS010000493.1:0-5825 GCA_035315605.1 Polyangia bacterium | reverse complement strand
CGGCGGCACCGGCGGCAGCGGCGGCGGTACCGGGGGCACCGCGGAGCCGGCCGGTCTGATCGCCTTCTGGCGTTTCGACGAGGGGAGCGGCACGACCGTCGTCGACAGCTCGGGGAACGGGCAGACGCTGACCCTGTCCGCGAGCGGGTCCGACTGGGCGACCGGCCACGCGGGCGGCGGCCTCTCCGTCGACGGCACGAGCGGCTATGCCGGCGTCGTGCCGTTCAACGGTCAGGAGCTCTATTCCTATCCCGTTTACAACCTGTCGTTCTCGGCCTGGATCAAGCCGGACCCCGCGGCGGCCTCGCTCTCGTTCGCGACCGCGGTGGCGCGCGCGCACGAGGACTACCTGTTCGAGGACTTCTGGCTCGGCCTGGTCGACGGGCGGCCTGCCTGCATGATTCACAACCCCAACTGGCAGGGGGCGGTCGCGACCGCAGCCGCGCCCGCCGGCGCGTGGACGCACATCGCGTGCACCTACGATTCGACGATCGCCGTCACCCTCTACGTCGACGGCGCCTACGCGGCCTCGACGTCATCCACCGAGGGGCTGGGACCGATCCCGACGCGCATCCTGGTGGGCGCCGCCGAGACCGACGCGCTGCAGGCGTTCTTCCCCGGCGTCATCGACGACGTTCGGATCTACAAGACGACGCTCACCCTTTCCGAGGTGGCGTCTATCGCGAAGTAGCTAGTGGAGTCCCCTGAAGCAGGCGTCGATCAGGAACTGACAGTACATGATCATCAGTCCCGCGAAGACGCCGACGCCGATCACCTTCGCCGCGAAGCCGACCGCCTCGGTTGTCCGACTGTGGTGATGGTGTTCGCGACTCGAAATTGCGTGGCCCATGTCCGCCTCCCGATGCACGAACGATAAGCCCGCAATGGTTAACACCGTGTTTCCAGCAGAACCCATCTTTGTAAAAACGGGGGGTTAGGACAGGGCGCGGGCGACCAGGGCCTCGATCTTGGCCTTGGGCACCGCGCCGACAATCTGGCCGACGACCTGCCCGCCCTTGAGCAGCAGCAGCGTCGGCATGGCGCGCACGTCCAGGCGGCACGCGAGGTCGACGTTGGCGTCGGTATCGCAAGTGGCGACGGTCAGCTTCCCGGCGTAATCGCGCGCGATCGCCGCGACGTGGGGGGCAATGGCCCGGCACGGGGCGCACCACGCGGCCGTGAAGTCGATCAGCACGGGCAGCGGCGCGTTCAGGGCCAGGGCGTCGAAGTTGGCGTCGGTAATCTCGATCATGCCGTCGGAATGCATCGTGGTCGTCTCCTTATCTCGTCATGCAGGTCAGCAGGTTCGCCTTGGCGCGGTGCAAAAGCACCGCGACGTGGCCGGGCGTGATGCCGAGCGCCGTGGCGACGTCCTCGCCCGGGACCTCGTCCAGCATCCGCAGCGTCACGACCGCGCGCTGGATCTCCGCCAGCGTCTGCACGCAGTGGTGCAGGCGCACCTGATCCTCCGCGGCCGCGATCAGGTCGTCGGCCCCGGCCGCGTCGGCGGGCAGGGACGCGAGCACGGCGGGATCACCGAGGTGGGGCCGGGCCCGCGCGTGCAGCCGCCGGCCGTTCCGCGCCACGTTGCGTGTCAGTGTGATCAGCAGGCGGCGTGACTCGTCGCCGGCGTCGACCAGCGGGTGGGCCGCGGGCAGGGTCAGGAAGGTCTGGAAGGCGTCCTGGACCGCGTCGACGGCGTCCTCGGCGGTCAGCCCTTCAGCGCGCGCGACCGCGGCCAGCTCGGCCCGGTGCCGGTGCACCAGCTCGCCGACCCAGCCGAGGAAGGCCCGGCCGTCGCGGTCGGCGCAGCCGCAGCCCGACTCGTGGGCGGGCCTGGCGGGTGTTCGGGACGGCGACGGCTGGGGTTGCGACGGCATGAGTCGGTCTGGAAGTGATGCCTTTCACCCGACAAAGGTGCCGACGGGGCGCGGGATTACGGGCCGGTGGGCTTTTTGACGCACCCGGTTCGCCGGGCCGTTCTCGCGGGCCGGAGGCAACGGTGCTAGCGTTTTGGGCCTGAACCTTTGACCCTCCGGACCGAGCTCTCCCTGGTTCTGTCATCGCTGCTGGCCCTGTCGATCGGCCTGGCGGGCGGCACTGCCATCTATCAGTCGCGGAGCAGCATGCGCCGCGAGCTGATCACCGAGCAGCAGCTGTTCGCGGAGAACCGGGCGTTCGCGCTGAAGGACAACTTCGAGATCCTGCAAGACGAGTTGAAGCGGCTGGCGCTGCTGCCGGGCATGAACGCGGGCGACCCCGACTTCTTGCAGGAGGAGCAGGTGCTGGCAGGGGCGCACGAGAACTCCGTCCTCTACAACACGGCGGTGCTGCTGTTGACGGCGGACGGCAAGTGCGTGCGCTCGGTGCCGGACAAGCCTGAATTTCAGGGGCAGGCGTTCGGCGATCGGCCGTGGTTCGCGGCCGTGCGCGGCGGGGCGGCGGGACCGCTGATGCGCGCCACCGACGAGCCGGGCCTCGGGCGTACGCTGAAGATCGTCCAGCCGCTGGTGCACGAGAAGCGGTTCGCGGGCGCGCTGGTCGGCGTCATCGCGCTGGCCGAGGACAACCTGATCGCTCCGGCGCTGCACGACAACCTGCCGCGCGACACTGACGGCGTGCTCGTCGACGAGACCGGCCAGATCATCTACCCGCCCGACCGCGAGCGGGCCGCCGAGGGGTCGGGCTGGGCGGAGGCGATCGCGGCTGCCACCCGCGGCGGAAGCGGGACGCTGACCGCCGAGGCCGACGGTCAGAAGACGCTGTTCGCCTTTTCGCCCGTGCGCGCCGCCACCCCGTACGCGGTGGTGTTCGCGCGCCCGTGGCGGACGCTGACCGCCAACCTGGAACAGCAGGGGATCGCGCTGGGCGGCATCCTGCTGTTCGGCCTCGTGCTGGCGTCGATCGCCAGCATCCTCCTGGCCGGCTACCTGGCGCGGCCGCTGCAGGCGCTCGCCAGCGGCGCGATCCGGATCGCGCGCGGCGAGCCGATGCCGGCGTCGGAGCCGGGGGCGGGGACCGAGGAGATCGCGGCGTTGCGCGGGGCGTTCGCGGACATGGAGCGATCGATCCGGCAGCGCGATCAGGAGCTGCGCGACGCCGCGGCGCTGCTGGAGCAGCGCGTGCGCGATCGGACCGGGGAGCTGATGAAGACGCAGGCGGCGCTGGTCGACGCGGAACGGTTCGCGGCGATGGGCAAGACGTCGGCGGCGATCGCGCACGAGCTGAAGAACTCGCTGAACGGCCTGGGCATGGCGGTCGAGCTGATCGCGCACGATCCCGCCAACCAGGCCCGGGTCGCGCGGCTGCGGCCCCAGGTGGCCAGCGAGATCGCGCGGCTGCGCGACGTCGTCGACTCGCTGCTGTCGTTCTCGCGCTCGCCGCGCATCGATCGCGCGCCGGCCGATCTGGCGGGCGTCGTCGGGCGGGCCACCGGGCTGCTCGCCGAGCTGGCCGTGGAACGGGACGTCCAGGTGAACGTGCACGCGCCCGCGTCGCTGCGCACGCGCTGCGACGCGCACAAGGTGCAGGGCGTCGTCGTCAACCTGGTCAAGAACGCGATCGAGGCCGGCAAGAAGGTCGAGGTCACGCTGCGCGCGGCGGCGGGCGAGGCGATCATCGAGGTCGCCGACGACGGGCCGGGGCTGTCCGCGGAGGCGCGCGACCACCTGTTCGAGCCGTTCTTCACCACCAAACCCAACGGCACCGGCCTGGGGCTGCCGACGTCCCACCGCTTCATCGAGGCGCACGGCGGCCATATCGAGGCCGACAGGTCGGCGAGCCTGGGCGGCGCGCTGTTTCGCCTGCGGCTGCCGCTGGAGCCGGTCGAGGCGGTCGAGGCGCCCGCGGCCGAGGCGCAGCGCGCATGAAACCCAGCGTGCTCGTCATCGACGACGAGAAGACGTTTCGCATCGTCGCGGAGGAGGCGCTGGCGGCGGAGGGCTTCGTCGTCACGACCGAGGCGACCGGCAAGGCAGGCCTCGCCGCCTGGCAGCGCGATCCGTGCGATCTCGTGATCCTCGATCGCCACCTTCCCGACACCGACGGCATTGCGGTCCTCGAGGCGATGGCGCGCGAAGGGCGGGAACGGGGCCTCGACACGTTGATCGTCATCGCCACCGCGTACGCCGACGTCGTCAGCGCCGTGCAGGCCCTGAAGCTCGGCGCCTTCGACTACCTGTCCAAGCCGCTGCAGCTCCCCGACCTGGTCGTCACGATGCGCAAGGCGCTCGAGGCGAAGCGGCTGCGCGCGCAGGTGCGGCAGCTGGCGGGGCGCGCGCAGGCGGCGATGGGCGACTTCGTCGGCGGGCCGTCGCCCGCGATGCAGAAGGTGATCGACATGGTCGATCGGGTGGCGGAGGCGACCGACACGACCGTGCTGATCGAGGGCGAATCGGGGACCGGCAAGGAGCTGATCGCCGATCTGATCGCGCGGCGCACGCCCCGGCGGCGGGAGGGCCCGTTCGTCGAGATCAACTGCGCGACGGTCCCCGAAAACCTGATCGAGAGCGAGCTGTTCGGGCACGAGCGTGGCGCGTTCACCGACGCCAAGGCGCAGAAGCGCGGACTGTTCGAGGAGGCGGACGGCGGGACGCTGTTCCTCGACGAGGTCGGCGAGATGCCGATGCCGACGCAGGCGAAGCTGCTGCGCGTGCTCGAGGAGATGACGTTTCGCCGCCTCGGCGGCACGCGCGATCTGTCGGTCGACGTGCGGGTCGTCGCCGCCACGAACAAGGAGCTTGCCGCGGAGGTCGAGCGGGGGCGTTTCCGTCTGGACCTCTACCACCGGCTGGACGTCTTCCACATCCGCGTGCCGCCGCTGCGCGATCGGCGCGAGGACATCCTTCCGCTCGCCAGCCAGTTCCTGCAGCGGTTCGCGGCGCGCATGCGCAAGCCGGTGTCGCGGTTTCTCCCCGATACGGAACGATTGCTGACCGCCTACGACTATCCCGGCAACGTGCGCGAGCTGCGCAACGTGATCGAACGGGCCGTGATCCTGTCCAGCGGCGACGCGATCGATCCCGGTTGCATCGTGCTGTCGGGACCGACGCGCGCGCTGCCCGGCGGGGCGCACTTCTTCGCCGCGGACCTGGACGCCTCGGGACGCCCGCCCGATCTGGAGGCGCTGGAACGCGCGTACATCGGGCGGCTGCTGGAGTTCGCGGGCGGAAACCGGACCCAGGTTGCGCGCCTGCTCGGCGTCTCTTATCCGACGATCGCGAAGAAGATCGCCGACTACGGCCTGGGCTGAAGGCTCAGGGCGCGCCCCACGCGGTGGCGAGGGCCGAGACGTCCCAGGCGGTGGCGGCCGCCTGGTAGCCGGTCGGCGCGCCGGCGGTGACGGTGACGACGTCGTTCAAGATCTGGGCGCGCGTCGCGTACTCGGTGGCCTGAGCGGCGATCACCGCCGAGGTCCCCGTGGCGGTCGTCAGCGTGGCCAGGTTCAGCCCGGTGCAGCCCGCCGACTTCCAGCCGACGTAGCTCGAATCGCCGAGCGACACGGGCGCGGTCGTGGTGGTCCAGAGCCCGGCGCCTATCGTGCCCGCGCCGGTGAACATGACGTTGACGAGCGCGACCTGGTCGTAGAACCCGGTGCCGCCCGCGTCGCGACCGAACATGGCCGTGACGTTGGCGTCGACCGCCACCGTGGAGTTGAGGGCCACGTAGCCCTTGCCGACCGTGCCGTTCGCGGTGGCGGCGATCGTGGTGCCGGTTCGCGACACGAACATGTTGTAGGTCGCCGCGCCGCCGCCGCTGATGTCGTTGATGAAGTGCATGCTGCTGCTTTCGACCAGCGTCGCGTCCGAGGTCCCCCAGATGAAGTC
>DATFXS010000492.1:0-2413 GCA_035315605.1 Polyangia bacterium | reverse complement strand
TTCAAGACCGACGAGAGCGGGCAGAAGACGGAGCCGTACGAGGAGGTCGTGATCGATCTCGACGAGGCGTACTCGGGCGCGGTCATCGAGGAGCTCGGGCGGCGCGGCGGGCGCATGCAGGAGATGGGGCCCGCGGGCGAGGGGCGCATGCGCCTCGAGTACCTGTGCCCGGCGCGCGGCCTCATCGGCTACCGTTCGCAGTTCCTGACGGACACGCGCGGCACGGGCGTGCTCAACCACAACTTCAAGACGTACGGTCCGTTCGCGGGCAGCCTGCGTTCGCGGCCGAACGGCGTGCTGATCTCGCAGGACGACGGCGAGACCAACACCTACGGCCTCTTCTACCTGCAGGAGCGCGGGCAGCTGTTCCTCGGGCCGCAGATCAAGGTCTACGCGGGGCAGATCATCGGTCTGCACTCGCGCGACAACGACCTGATCGTCAACCCGTCGAAGGCGAAGAAGCTGACCAACATCCGCACCACCGCCGCCGACGAGAAGCTGTTCCTGACCCCGCCGCGCGTCTTCACCCTCGAGTCGGCGCTGGAGTTCATCAACGACGACGAGCTGGTCGAGGTGACGCCGTCCGCGATCCGCCTGCGAAAGCGCTTCCTCGACCACAACGAACGCAAGCGCCTCGAGAAAATTCGCGACGCCGCCGAAGGCAGGCCCTGGGGCGCCGACTAGCCGCCCCCGCGCGAAGCGCGGGATCGCGGCTACCTGAAAAAACAGTAGTCGCACACCGCGCCTGCGGCGCGGAGCGACTAGCTTAGTGGCCGTTGCGCTTGCCGCCCGCGGCTCGGCCAGCCTTCTCGCAATCCTCGAGCTTGGCCAGGTCGCGCTTCGAGATCAGCACCGCGGCTGTCTTGTTGTAGCGCGTGACCTTGATCCGCTCGCCCATCTGCGACTTCGTGATCAGCGATCCGAAGTGTTTTCGCGCTCCCGCTGATTTGACTCGCCTCATGTGCGTTTCAAGCTTCGACCGACCTTCCGCCTCGTCAAGGGGTTAACATCCGGCCGCGAGGGAGGGACCATGCCGATCGAAGTGCAGAAGAATCCGCCCGAGTCGCTGCTGGCCGAGATGCGCGTCAAGAGCTGGCCGATCTGGGAGAAGGGGATCTCGAAGTTTCCGTGGACGTACGACGAAAAGGAGACCTGCCTCCTCCTGGAAGGCGACGTCGTGGTCACGCCGGACGGCGGCGGCGCGCCCGTCGCGTTCGGGAAGGGCGACCTGGTCGTCTTCCCCGCGGGGCTTTCCTGCACCTGGGACATCCGCAAGGCGGTCCGCAAGCACTACCGGTTCGGATGATCGGTCGGATGACCGGTCAGATGTAGCGGCGGCAGCGGTAACACCAGGTGAAGTGACCGTCGCGAAGCGGGAGCGACTTGATGATGGCGTGTCCGCTCTCCTTCGCGTGCGCGGTGTTGTGTCCCTGCTGCGATTCGCAGCAGCCGACGTGACCGCAGGTCGTGCAGACGCGCAGATTGAACGTCGAGCCGCACCCCTCGCACCGATCCGCCCGCGGCTGCGCGGTCGTGCCGTCGAAATGCGGACAGGATGGGGCTGCGGTGCTCACGGCTGTCCCGATTCGACGCGATCCTGGTGCGACGTTCCGTTGCTGCCGCCGTTCGCCGACCCCTGGGGCAAGGCGATGGCGCGCTCGTCGCTGCCGGGGCGGCGCATGTGCGCGTGCCAGCGCATGTACGCAGGCACGAGGGGCAGCGTCGCCAGCGTCAGCACGGCCAGGCCGGCCGAAAAGACGAGGTGGCGTCCCAGCACGCCGAAAGTTCCCGTCGACAGCGACGCCGACGCCGCGATCGCCAGCGACGCGGCCAGGCCGCCCCAGTAGTCGATCGGGAAGCGGCCGATCCAGGTCCGGTCGTGCCACCAGATCTCGCCCTTGCGGAAGCGCGCCCAGCCGTAGCGCGGGTTCAGCAAGAACCAGAGTAGATCCCAGGTGACGACCCAGACCAGGTACGCCGACAGCGTCGTCGCCTCGGCCGGCCAGCTCCACGCCGTGCCGCCCGCGAAGAAGCCGATGTGGAAGCTCCAGAGCGGCAGCACGAACATCACCGCGTGGTATCCGGTCAGCGGCTTGCCGCGCAGCACGAGCCCGAACAGGCGCGCGCCCGGCGTGGTCACCCGGAACCAGGTCGGCAGCCGCTCGGCCCAGCCGTGCTCGCCTTCGATCTCGATCTCGGCGAGCGCAAACAGCAGCGCGTAGCCGAACAGGAACACCACGCGCAAGCACAGCTCGCCGATCGATGGGTTCGCGATCATCGGGGAGGGCAGCCTCGGAGGCGCATGAGCCCTCCAGTATGGCGCACACCTTCGCCGTTTGGCACCGCGCGCGCCGTCACTACTTCTCGGGGTGAATGCGGGCGTCGCGGCGGAACGACTCCAGCAGCGTGAACA
>DATFXS010000491.1:0-5319 GCA_035315605.1 Polyangia bacterium | reverse complement strand
GTCGGCCGACACGGATCGAATCGCGACCGCCACGGCGATGATGAACGGGCCTTGATTCGCGTTCTCGAGTTTGTGCGAGCCGGCCCACCCGGTCTCGCGTCGCATGGTGCCGTGGTCGCTGATCCAGGGATCGCCGCGGGCACCGAAGATGAGCGTCGCGGATGAGAAGTCTTCGGGCGCGGTCGCCAGCAGATCGGGCGTGCTCTCGAGGATTTTCCCCTCGGTCTGATAGTCCACCGGCACCATCGAGAGGGTGACGATGATTACCGCGGTCCAGGTGTGGGCGCGTGGCGACGAGCTCTCGCAGGTGACGCTGGTGATGACCTCGTCGGGCTCCTTCCAGCAGGCTTCGCGCAGTCGGACGCCGGGAATTTCTCCGAAATCGACAGAACAACGGCTGCCGCGAACCGTACGAGGAACGGCGGCTGTCATCTGCCGCATCAGACGCGCGAGCTTGCTCGCGACCACCGGCGGGAATCCCTGTCGGCTCGCCGGCAGGCGGTCGCAGGGGCGCATCGGCGGCTGGTTCGCCAGCGCGACGTCCGCGAACAGCGTCGCGGCGGCCGCGGCAAGGATGGCGCAGGCTCGCTTCATCGCGCCACCTGAACGGGGCAGGGGGAAGCCGGCGCGGCCGACAGCTTGTAACCGATCAGCGCCGGTCGTTCGAAGGCGGTCGCCGGCAGCCGAACCCGCCGCATCACGTTCGCGATGCAGCGATCGACCGGCGTCGCCGCGCGCCGTCCGGACGGCGTGACGAAGATCCGGCCGTCCCGTTCGACATCGACATCGACGGCCAGTGTCTGATCCTTCCCGCGGCCACCCTCGAAGCAACGCCGCCAGTCCTGTTTGTGCGCGGCGACGATCATCTCGACCGCTCCCGGAGGCGGCTGGCGCTCCCACGGCTTCGGCAGGTCGCACGAATCCGCCGCCGGCGCCGGCGTCGGATCTCCCGGCGGTGCGCGCACCAGCGTCACCTCGCCGTTCGCGGCGCCGGCCCAGACGTCGTGCCCGCCCGCGCCCGCAATCGTGACCAGATCGGTGCTGCTGCCCGAGCTGACGGCGCGAAAGGCGCGCCCGTCCCAGTGCAGCAGCGTTCCCGCTTGTCCGGCCGCCCAGACGTCGTCGGGTCCGCGCCCCCAGACCGCGTACAGCGGTCCGCGTGTTTCCGGCGCGAGGTGACAGGTCGGAACCTCGGTCCAGACGTCACCGTCGAAGTGAAACACGACCCCCTTCTGCGGGGCCGGCGTCAGCGTGCGGCCCACCGCCCAGACGTCGCGCGCGCCGCTGCCCCACAGCGCGTAGATGCGGGCGTGGCGTCCTTCGATCGCGATCGACAGCGTGCCGTAATGGCGGCGCTCGAGCAGGAACTCGCGCTGCAACGTGATCCACTGTTCACCGTCGAAGTGCGCGAGGCCGTCCTCACCGGCCGCCCAGACGTCATCGGCGGCGCTTCCCCAGTACGCGTGCACGGTTCGCGGGCCGCAGGCGCGCCATTCTGGCGTGGGGCCGTCCGCCACGCGCCGCGCCCTGCGCATTCCGCTGGCCCAGACGTCGCCGGTGGGCGCCTGCCAGACACCGAGCATGAACGTATCGGTTCCGGGTCCGACCTCTCGCCACGGGCCGCCGCCCTCCGAGAACAGCGCCGAGCCGTGCTCGCCGACCACCCACGCGTCGCGCCCGTCGGACCAGACGCCGAGCGGGCGATGCGCGAGCGGCCACGACCGGACCGTCCCACCGGGGCCAGGTTCATCGATCGCACCGGCCTGATCGCCCGCTGCAAGTCCCAGCGATGCCTTGACCGCCAGCGGCTCCGCGTTCGCGCGCGGCAACAGCGCGACCAGTTCCGGTTCCTGCCCCGCCGGTCCGCCCCAGCGCCGGCCGTCCCAGCGATAGAGATAGGTCTGATCGTAGAACTGACCCAGCGCCCATCCCGACTGCGGCGCTGCCATCGCGCCGGCGGCGAGCGCCGGCCCCCCGGGCGCCCAGTGGTAGTAACCGAGCTCGCGCCGGGGCCGAAGGAACGTGAAGACCGTCTCGAAGTGGCTGCCGTTCCAGGACAGAATCGTTCCGTCCTTTCCCGCGAACAGCGTCGACCCGTTTCCCCACAAAAACGCCACGCGCAAGGCATCGACCGGCGAGGAGCTGTAGGGAGCGCCGTTGATCCAGCGGCCCGCCTTCAACCGCCAGACCGGGCCTTCGAAGCGGGCCCAGATGTCGTCCGGGCCGAGGCCGACGATGTTCTTGATCGACGCGTAGCCGATCTGCTGCGGGGCCGGGAAGTCCTCGACGACGCCGTTGAAACTCCGGAGACGGGAGAGCAGCCCTCGAAATCCGATCCAGACGTCGCCCGTGGGCGACAGCCCGATCGCCGACGGGATCCCGTGCTTTTCGATATGCCTGCCCGCGAAATGATCGCCGTCGCCGTGAATCAGCCAGGGGCTCGCGCCATCCCCCAGGATCCAGATGTCATTGCGACCCGAGCCCGTGATGCCGGCGAAACGTTCGGGCGCAATCGCCGGCGGCAGCGAGACGGTTCGCCAGGAAGTGCCGGTGAAGCGCAGGACCCTGGCGCGCTGTTCCGGCGGAATGTCGGCCCTCAACCCTTCGGACGGGGAAGCCACCAGCCAGAGCTCGCCGCTCGAGGACGCCCACGCATGGACGCGCTGCCAGCGCTTGTCGGGCGGCAACGGCGGCGCCGGCGCGCGCGACCACCGGCAGCCGTCCCAGCGCAGCACGGTGCCGTACCCCACGGCGTACGCCGACGTCGGCGATCCAGCCACGACATCGTAGATGCGGTCTTCGAACGCATTCTGCGGCGTCGTCCACGCGCGCCCTTCGTCGGGACATCGGCCAGCGGCCACGACCTGGCGTCCGCAGCCTCCTGCGAGCGCGCACAGAAGCGTCAATCCGAACCGCGCGTGGTGCCGACCCCGATAGACCACCTGCATCGACCAGCGGTCTAGTTTAGACCCGCCGGCTCGATGGATGAGGGATTTGGACCCTTCGAGCGGGGCTCTCCCCGCGACCAGGGTCACGTGTCGCTGTTGGTTGGACCCAGCGGCTGATCCGCGATTGCAGCGAAACTGTTTCGCGATTGCGTCAGACGGGAACGCACCGCGCAAGTACGGTCGCTGCCCATCAGGAGGTCCGGCATGACTTCGAGGCTTTTCCGGAACGGATCGATTCTTTCCGCGGTCGCACTCGTGGGCGCCGCGTTCGCGCTCGATGGTTGCCATCACCCATCGACCAGCTCGGACGACGTGCAGGGCGGTGGCGGTATCGCGCTGCAGCTCGGGCCCGGCCTGACCCTCGACACGGTCAGCTACGCGATCACGGGTCCAGGCGGCTTCTCGCGCACCGGCACGCTCGATGTCTCGCACAGCACCGGGATCAGCGGCACGATTGCGGGCCTGCCGGCAGGGAGCGGTTACAACATCACGATCAGCGGCACCACCTCCGACGGGTCGACCACCTGTGGCGGCTCTGCGATGTTCGCGGTGATGGCCCGCCAGACCGCCACGGTCGCCGTCCATGTCGTCTGCCAGCAAAAGCCGAACACGGGCAGCATTTCGATCAATGGCACGGTCAACACTTGTGCGGTGTTGGACGGAATCACGGCGAACCCCGGTGAGGTCACCGTCGGCAGCTCGATCGCGCTGACCGCCGTCGCTCACGATCCGGACCACGGGCCGTCGCCCATCGCTTACAGCTGGTCGGCTCCGTCCGGCAGCTTCAGCGACCCGACATCCGCTGCGCCGAAGTTCACGTGCGCGGCGGCCGGCATGGTGACCGTGACGGCCACCGTGTCCGACGGCGACTCGGCCTGCCCACCGGCGCAGTTCTCGGCGACGGTCTCGTGCACGCCGCGTCCGGCCCTCTCCAGCCTCGGGCACGTGGTGGTCATCTATCTCGAGAACTGGAGCTTCGATAGCCTTTACGGCAGCTTCCCCGGCACGGAGAATCTGTCGTCGCCGACCGCGCACGTCCCGCAGATCGACAACGCCACGGGGCTGCCGTTCGTGACGCTGCCCCAGGTCGATCCGAACATCCCGCTCGGCCTGCCGAACGCGTCATTCGACATCAGCCAGTTCGTTCCGGCCAACCAGCTGATCCACGACCTGGTTCACCGCTTCTATCAGGAGCAGTCGCAGATCGACGGCGGGAAGATGGACAAGTACGTGACCATCAGCGACGCCAAGGGCCTCAGCATGGGCTACTTCCCGACCGGGTCGCTGCCGATCGTCCAGCTGATCAACGGCATGCCGGATCAAACGACGGTTCTCGATCACTTCTTCCACGCGGCGTTCGGTGGCTCGTTCCTGAACCATCAGTGGCTGATTGCGGCGCAGTCGCCGGTGTTCCCGAACGCGCCGGCCTCGGTGACCGCCGTGCTGGACGCATCCGGCAACCTCGTCACCGACGGCTTCGTCACGCCAGACGGGTTTGCCGTCAACACGTCGTTCTCCGTGAACAGTCCGCACCCGGCCACGACCCCGGTCGCCAACCTGGTGCCGAACCAGACCAACGTCACCATCGGCGACCGGTTGACCGCCGCGGGCGTAGATTGGGCGTGGTATTCGGGCGGTTGGAACGACGCGCTGGCGGGTCACGCTGATCCGCTGTTCCAGTTCCACCACCAGCCGTTCATCTACTACGCGAACTACGCCGACGGCACGGCGGCCAAGGCGGCGCACCTCAAGGACGAGACGGACTTCCTGGCCGCGGTCGCGGCCGGCACGCTGCCGCCGGTTTCATTCCTCAAGCCGATCGGCGCCGACAACGAACACCCGGGCTACGCGACCCTGCAACAGGGCGAGCAGCACACTGTCAGTCTGATCCAGGCGATCCTGGCAAGCCCGATCTGGAACGACACAGCGGTGATCGTCACTTATGACGAGAACGGTGGCTTCTTCGATCACGTGCCGCCCCCGGTCGTCGACCGCTGGGGACCGGGCACGCGCGTGCCGGCCATCGTGTTCTCGCGCTTTGCCAAGTCGGGCGTCGACCACACGTCGTATGACACCACGGCGATCCTGAGCTTGATCGAGAAGCGCTGGGGCCTGGCGCCGCTGTCGACGCGCGATGCCGCCCAGAACGATCTGTCGACGAACGCTTTCAACTTCGAACCGAGCTCGTCGGGAGGTGGCGGCACGGGCGGTGGCGGCACGGGCGGCGGGATGGCGGGCGCGGGCGGCACGGGCGGCGGGATGGCGGGCGCGGGCGGCACGGGCGGCGGGATGGCGGGAGCGGGCGGCTCGGGCGGTGGCGCGCCGACGACTGCGGCCGTGCAGGCCATTCTGAACACGAACTGCACGGTCT
>DATFXS010000490.1:0-5048 GCA_035315605.1 Polyangia bacterium | reverse complement strand
GGTGGCGGCGGTACCGCCGGCACGGCCGGCGGCGCGGGCGGTCGGGGCGGCGCGACGGGCGTGGGCGGAGGCGGCGGTCGCGGCGGCACGGTCGGCACGGGCGGCGCCGTCGGGACCGGCGGCAGCGGCACGGGCGGCAGCACCGCGACGCCGTCCAAGGAAGACGACGGCTCCGACTGCACGATCGGCACGATTCCGGCCGCGAACACGTCGATCGCGAAGCTGCCCGACCCGTTCAAGAAGATCGACGGGACGATGGTCACCGCCAAGGCGGATTGGCGCTGCCGGCGCGAAGAGATCAAGAAGCTCGAGGAGAAGTACGTCTACGGTCCGAAGCCGGCGCCGCCCCAGACGGTGACCGGGTCTGTCAGCAGCACGATGATCTCCGTGATGGTGACGGACGGCGGGAAGAGCGCGTCGTTCACCGCCACCGTCTCGATCCCGAGCGGCACGAGCGGCCCCGTCCCCGCCATCATCAGCTACGGCGCGCTCGCGGGCCTCGACATGGCCTGGCTCAACAGCGAGGGCGTGGCCTTCATCAACTACAACCCGACCTCGGTCGGCGCGGAAGGTCACGGCCACGGCACCAACCAGACCGGCGCGTTCTACTCGATCTACAGCGGCGGCAGCGCGACCGGCCTGCTGACCGCGTGGGGCTGGGGCGTCAGCCGGATCATCGACGTGATCGAGAAGTCCGGCAGCACCGTCATCAACCCGGCCGCCATCGGCGTGACCGGTTGCTCCCGCTACGGCAAGGGGGCGTTCATCGCCGGCGCGCTCGATCAGCGCGTCGCGCTGACCCTGCCGGTCGAATCAGGCACCGCGGGCGTCCCGATCTGGCGCGGCATCGCGAAGGCCGAGAACGGCGAGAACGGCAACCCGTCGCAGTCGCTCTCCAGCGCCTACAGCGAGCAGCCGTGGTTCGGCGATCCCTTCCAGCCGTTCCTCAACAACCCGAACACGAACCCGATCGACACACACGAGCTGGTCGCGATGATCGCGCCGCGCGGGGCGTTCATCATGGACAATCCGCACATCGGCGAGCTCTCGCCGAAGTACGGGCACGTGGCGGCGCTGGCGGGCGCGGAGGTCTACAAGGCCCTCGGGGCGGGCGACGCCCTCGGCTACAACTCGAACGTGCAGAGCGGCACGCACTGCTCGGTCCGGCCGGAGTGGCAGACGCCGTTCAAGAACGCGGTCGAGCGGTTCCTCAAGAAGACCGGGACCGCCGCCCAGACCATCAACGCCTTCTCGTCGCAGTCGGGCGACCTCGCCACCTGGCGCGACTGGACGACGCCGACGCTGCCCTGAATCAGGTCATCGAGGCGGCGCAGCGCTCGCAGAGCTCGGTGTCGGAGACGGCGCGCAGCCGATCCTCGCTGATCGCGCCGTGGCACCGGCCGCATTCGTCGTAGGTGCCGCGCTCGATCCGGGCGAGGGCGGACTGGATGCGGATCAGCGCGCCACGCTCGGCCTCGCCGACCCCGTCCAGCACGGTCGCGGCGCTCTGGGCCGCGGCGGCGTCTTCCCAGTCAGGCTCTCGTTCGGCCAGCAGCGCATCTTCGGCTGCCAGTGCCCGCTGGCGACGCTCCAGCAACGAGATCCTGCGGCCGAGCAGCTTGCGGCGGAACCCTTCCAGCGTTTGGTAGTCCATGTTCGGTGGCAGGAGCACGCGGGATGCCAGGTCGGCCGGGCCTGGAACCGCCGAGATCGAGGGGGGACGAGCGCAAGGCCCGCGCGCATCGGCGACCGGCCGGCAAGCCTTGCGCACGCCGCCCTGGTCATCGATGAGGCTCGACGCGCAGGTGATCGCGGACGTCCCGGACGCCGCGGGTGCCCCGTACGGCGCCGAGGACCGCCTCCTTCTCGTCCAGCGTATGCACGATCCCCGCGACGCTGACCGTGCTTTCCGACGCGTCGAGCTGGATCCGGCGCGCCTCGCGCGCGGCATGTCGCTCCAGCGCGCGGTCGACGGCCTGCCGCGCGCGGTCCAGGTTCACGGTCTCCGTCGGGGTGATCTCGATGCGATTGAGGACGCGCTTGACGCCCGCCAGGCGCTCGATCGCCCGCTCGGCGTCGGACCGCTGCTGCCATCGTGACACGGCGCCCTCCAGCGCGACGGTTCCGTGCGCCACCGTCGACGTGATCTGGTGATCCGGTACGAGGACGTCCCATTCCAGCGCCTGCCTGACGGCCCGAGCGATCTCGGTGTCGGTCCGGGCCGCGCTGCCGATCGGCCTCACGACCAGATCGTTTGCGACATCCAGCACCCCGGCGACGCGGTGAGCGGCGTCCTGCGCGGCGCGCAGCTTCGCCCAGCTGTCCACCGTCCCCGTGAACGTCACCACGCCGTTCTGCACCTGGATGCCGATCTCGTTGGCCGCGATGCCGGCGTCCCAGGCCAGCTCGCAGGCGACGTCATGCTGGATGTCGGAATCGGTCTTCTTCGCCGGGGTGGGGATCATCGTGCTGCCTTCCTGTTCGAGCGTCCTCAGAAACGAAAGCCGAGCGTCATCTGACCGGAGTCGCGCGAGATCGGCGCGAAGCCGATGATCACGGGCGGCGCACAGTATGTGCTCTCGTGGTAGTGCGGGCGCCGGTGGAAGTGGGGCACCAGCACGCCGATGCCCGCGCCGGCGAGCGAGCCCATGATGACGTCGGTCGGGAAGTGCTCGCCGGAGCGGACGCGTTCGTAGCTGATGAACGCGGTCAACAACGTGCCCACGCCCAGCGTGATCCAGGGGCGCGCCGTCCGCGGACCCGAGCGCATGAACGCGAGGTAGGTCGCCGTCGCGCTGATCGCGCCGGCGCTGGACGCGTGGCCGGAGAAGAACGACAGCTGCAGGTCGGTGCTGGCGCAGTTGCCGCCCGTGGTGCCTTCGCAGGTGGCGTAGTCGATCGGCCGCGGGCGCCGCACGCCGATCTTCGTCGCGTACGTGAAGGCCTGGGTCAGCGAGATCGACTCGGCGTACAGGATCGCGTCGACCAGCAGCGCGCGCCGGCCGTCGCGCACGCCGCTCAGGATCGGGTCGAGCAGCGCGTACCCGTACATCGCGTAGAGGGCGTAGCTGGAGCGCGCGTCGGCGCTCGATTCGATGGTCTGGTTCACGGCGACCTTGTCGATCGAGAGCAGCCTGTCGGAAGCTCCCTGCTGCAGGGGCGTCGGCTGGATCTCGCCGGTCGAGATGATGAGGCTCAGGAGCTCCGAGAACGTGATGCCGCCGGCGACCAGGACGCCGTCGACGACCGGATCGATCGTGAAGTGCTCGGTCTCCGGCAGGCGCGGGGGCGGCGCATCCAGCTGGGCGCGCGCGGCCGGCGCCAGGGCCATCGACAGCGAGACGGAAAGCGCAACCGCCGCGGGGACAATCTTGCGGGGCTTCATGGCTCCATGAGTTCGCAAGAGCTGTGCCCCGATGCGCGGTTGGGGCAGACGCTGCTCGGTGCGCGTTCGTGCGGGATTCGCGGGTGCGCGGAATCGGTCGTGCGGAGGGCGGGTGCACTTCCTGCGTGGCGCCGCGATCCGCGCGCAGCCGTTGCCCGTCAGCGCCGCCGCGCCGCCGCCGGCGCGAGCCGTCGGATGGCCGGCGTCGTGGCACGGGCGATGCTTTTCGAATGGTCATGCGACACCACCACGCGCCGACAGACACCGCCCGGATGTTGATGAGCCGCGCGCCGGTCACGGCCGCGGCCGACGATCGTCTGCTCGACGCGGCCGCCCGCATGGCGGCGCGAAACGTGCGGCATCTTCCGGTCGTCGACGGGGAGCGGCACCTCGTCGGCATCCTGTCGGACCGCGATCTCCGCACCTTTCTCGGAGACGCATCCCGGCCGCTCGCGCGCGGCGACGCGAAGGTGCGGCTGCAGTCGCTCCGTGTCGCCGACGCCATGACGCGGGGTCCGTTCTCCGTCCACCAGGACGCGCCGTTCGCCGACGTCGTCAGGATCTTCACCGACCAGCGGGTGGGCGCGGTGCCGGTCGTCGACGACGGTGATCACCTGATCGGGATCATCTCGTACGTCGACGTGTTCAAGAACGCCGGCGCCCTCTAGCCGCTGCGCGCATTCAGGGAATTGGGCCACTGGCGAGACAGTCGCCAGGACGCCACATCATGGATATCGGCGAGGGAGTGTGGCGGCAGAAACGAGGATGAGGTGGATGGTTGGCCTGCTGGCGTCTGCCCTGGCGGCGGGTTGCGGCGGGGTCGGCGAGTCGACGCACGCGGCGACGGGCGGCTCGACGGACGGCGGTGCCGTCGATGCAGGCGCGGCAAACGGCGGTGGCGGCGCCCCCGATCCGTTCGCCGTGGCGCCGACCTGCACGAGCGGGATGAACTGGACGCGCGGCGACCACGGTTCGTCCGAGATGAACCCGGGCCGCGCCTGCATCGCCTGCCACACGACGATGAATGGTCCCCCGCTGACCATCGCCGGAACGATCTACCCGACCGCGCACGAGCCCGATCTGTGCGACGGCGCGGACGGATCGAATGGGGCGCGCATCGAGATCACCGGCGCCGACGGCCAGACGCTGGCGCTGACGCCAAACGCATCGGGCAATTTCGACAGCGGCGCGCGCGTCGCGTTTCCGTTCACCGTCAGGGTCACCTACGCGGGCCGGACGCGCGCGATGACCGCGGCCCAGACCTCGGGCGACTGCAACGGCTGCCACACGCAGGCCGGCGCCAGCAACGCGCCGGGCCGGATCTTGCTGCCTTGAGCTGAAGCGCCAGGCCTCAGGGTTTCGGGATACGCAGGGTCTTGCTGACCATCGCGCTGCCGTGGAGGCCGAAGATGACGCTGAGTGGGTGCAGCCGGAGGCCGGCGAAGGAGAGGGCGCCCAGCGGCAGGTGGTCTTGCCAGCGCCCCAGCGCCGCCAGCGCCGCGACCAGCGCGACCAGCAGCAGGCTGGTCGGAATCGGGAGGCCCTCGAAGTGCGTCACCTTGCCGGTTTCGTCCGACAGCGCCGAAGCGGTCACGTTGTACCGCGCCAGCCGGCTGATGCCGCAGCCGACGAAGGTGACGAGGAACAGAGCGTCCCACCCGCC
>DATFXS010000489.1:0-3993 GCA_035315605.1 Polyangia bacterium | reverse complement strand
AGTCCCGGACGTCGCCGCGGACGACAGCGCGCGCCCCGAGCCTCCCGCGCCCGTCGCGGCGCGCCCGCCCGTCGCGAAGAGCGCGAGCGCGCCGCCGACCCGGAAACTGGCCTTCGCCGACGGCCCGCCGCCTCCGGTGGTCGCGCCCGCCGCACCGCCGGCCGCCTCGGAGGAGGTGCAAGCGCTGGAGCGCGCGATGAGCCTGCTGCGCGGCAAGCACGACGCGCCGGCGGCCCTCGCGGCGCTGGACGATTACATCGCGCGCTTTCCGGGCGGCGCGCTGGTGCCCGAGGCACGCGTCGCGCGCGTCGACGCCCTGCTGATGCTCGATCGCGCGGACGAGGCGCTGGGCGCGCTCGAAAAGCTGCCGCTCGACGCGAACCGGCGCTCGACGGAGCTGCAGTTGATCCGCGGCGAGCTGCGCGCGCGCGCAGACTGCCGGCGCGCGGAAGCGGATTTCAGCGCCGTGCTCGGGCGCGTCCGGACGGCGGCGCTGGAGGAACGGGCGCTCTACGGGCGGGCCGCGTGCCGGACCACGCTCGGGAACGCGCGCGGCGCGGCGGACGATCTTCGCCGCTACGTCGATCGGTTTCCGAACGGACCTCATGCCGACTGGGCCCGTCGGTGGCTGGAGAACAACCGCTAGCCCTCGGGTCGGTCATGCGTCACGGGTATTTGATATTGCTGTCGGCCTCCGGACTGCTGGCGTGCTCCGGCAAACGTCTGCACGTCGGCGATGACGGCGCGGGCGGCGGGCGCGCGGGCAGCGGCGGCGGTCAGGCCGGATCTCCCGCGGGCGCCGCCGGGTCGACCGCGGGCGCTGCCGGGTCGACCGCGGGCGCCGCCGGATCGATCACGCCGTCGGGCAGCGGCGGTACGACGGGAATGGGCGGCGCTGCCCAGCTGTCTGTCGATCCGAGCGCGGCGACGTTCGCGGACACGCTCGTGGAAGCGGTGAGCGCCCCACGGACGTTCACGGTCCGCAACGACGGCAACGGTCCCGCGACGACGGCCACCGCGCTCGCGACGCTCGCCGGAACCAACGCGGCCGACTTTCTGATCACCTCCGATGCCTGCGGCGCGACGCTGCAACCGGGAGCGAGCTGCCAGATCGCGATCGCCTTCGCGCCGAAGACACGAAGCGGTTCGCGAAACGCGAGTCTCGCGATCGGCGCCGCGTCCAGTGCGCCTGCCGCTGTTTCGCTGGCCGGCACCGCGCTCCCGTCGCTCGGCTTGCTCGCGGGCAGCATCGGCTCGCCCGGTTTCGTCGACGGGACGGGGGCGCTCGCCCGATTCGGCAGACCGGGTGGCGTCGCCGCCGACGGGTTGGGCAACCTCTACGTCGCCGACGGCAACACGATCCGGAAGATCGTCATCGCCACCGCGGCCGTCACCACGCTCGCCGGGACCGCGTATCAGGACGGCAGCGCCGACGGCACGGGCGCGGCCGCCCGGTTCGCGGCCCCAAGCGGGGTTGCGAGCGACGGGGCGGGCAACCTCTACGTCGCCGACACAACCAATCACATCATCCGGAAGATCGCCGTCGCCACCGGAGTCGTCACGACGATCGCGGGCATGCCGAACCAGACGGGCAGCGCGGACGGATCGGGTATGGCTGCACGCTTCAACCGCCCGCTGGGCGTCGCCAGCGACGGGGCGGGCAACCTCTACGTCGCCGACTCGAGCAATCACGCCATCCGAAAGGTCGTCGTCGCGACCGGGGACGTCACCACGTTCGCGGGCGCGGCGGGCCAGCCCGGCTACGCGGACGGAACGGGCACGGCCGCCAGCTTCGTCACACCGTCGGGCGTCGCCGCCGACGGGGCGGGCAACCTCTACGTCGCCGACAGCGCCAACGGCGGAATCCGGAAGATCGTGATCGCGACCCGGGCCGTCACGACGCTCCCGGGCACGTTCGAAGCGCTGACCACGGTCGCCAGCGATGGAGCGGGAAATCTTTACGTCACCTCCAGCGGCAGCGTCCAGAAGGTCGTCATCGCGACCGGTGCGGTCACAACTCTCGCGGGCGCCGTGGGACAGTTCGGCACCACGGACGGGACGGGCACGGCCGCCCGTTTCGGCTACCCGTTGAGCGTCGCCAGCGACGGAGCCGGCAACGTGTACGTCGCCGACAACGGCAACGACACTATCCGGAAGGTCGTCGTCGCGACCGGAGACGTCACCACGCTGGCGGGCGCGGCGGGCGCGGGCAGCGTGGACGGGATCGGCGCGGCCGCCCGCTTCTACACGCCGCAGGGTATCGCCAGCGACGGCGCAGGCAACGTCTACATCGCGGACACCGGCAACGACATCATCAGGCAGGTCGTCGTCGGAACGCGGGCCGTCACGACGTTCGCCGGCACGTCTGGCCAGGCCGCCTGGGGCGACGGAACCGGCGCCGCCGCCTTCTTCTACAACCCGGCCAACATCGCCTCCGACGGTGCGGGCAACATTTACGTCGCCGAGCCATCCACCCTGAACGTGCGGAAGATCGTCGTCGCCACCCGGGCCGTCACCACGATTCCGAATGTGGCGGGATCTCCCTCCGGGATCGTCAGCGATGGGGCTGGAAACATCTACGTCGCCGATGGCTACTGGAACACCATCAAGAAGGTCGTCATCGCGACAGGCGAAGTCACGATGTTGCCGGGCGAGGCGGGCAGCTTCGGCCACCCGGAGGGCATCGCCACCGATGGAGCGGGCAACCTCTACGTCGCCGACCCCTTCAATTACGCCGTCCGGAAGGTCGTCATCGCCACCGGAGCCCTCACCACGTTCGCGGGCGTGGCCGAGCAGCGCGGCTCCGTGGACGGAACGGGAGACGCCGCGCGATTCAATGACCCGACAGGCATCGCCAGCGACGGCGCCGGCAACCTCTACGTCGCTGACGGCAATACCATCCGGAAGATCGACATCGCGTCCGCGGCGGTGACGACAGTCATCGGCTCCCCCGACCGAACCGGAGTCAGCCTGGGGGCGCTGCCGGCATCGCTCAACGCCGCGCGTGGCGTCGCCGTCCTGCCCACCGGAGAGCTCGCCATCGTGGACACCGTCGAGAACGCCGTGCTGATCGGCCATCTCTGAAATGTGGGCGCGTCGTGCACTGTTCATGTCGGCGCTGGGATGGCTGGCGTGCTCCGCGAGGCACCTGCACATTGGCGACGACGGCGCGGGCGGCGGGCACGCGGGCAGCAGCGGCGGGCAGGCTGGCGCCGCCGCGGGCGTTTCGGGAACGGCTGGCGCTGCGGGGGCTGCCGCGGGAGCCGCGGGCTCGATCATGCCCGCGGGCACCGGGGGATCGATCACGCCGGCGGGCACAGGAGGGGCGGGCGCCAGTGGTGGAACCGGCGGCGTCGCCCCTCCGCCCGCGAGGCGATTGACGGGCCTCGATAACCGGATCATCGAGTTCCCACCGCTCACCCCCGAAGCAACGCCGACGACCATCGCGTCCGGGCCCGACAGCAATCTCTGGTACACGAACGGCCCGGACTTCTACTCGATCCTCTCCGTCATCAGCTCCGGTTTCGCTGACAACCGGGACACGACGGCCAGAAATGGTGAAGTTCCCGGCGGCCTCGTCGCAGGTCCGGATGGCGCCATCTGGCTCACCATGTCCAAGAGCTGGCGCCAGGCGATGCCGCAGACGCCGCCGTCGATCTACCGGCTGAATGTCACCGGCGGCGCGACGATCTTCGCGCTCGACACGGGTGCGACGCCCCAGCAGATCACGGTCGGCCCCGACGACAATCTCTGGTTCACCGATCCCGGGCTCAATCGAATCGGCCGGATCACGACCGCGGGCCTCGTCACCGCGTACCCGATTCCGACCGGCGCCAGCGGTCCGCTCGGGATCACCGCCGGCCCCGACGGCGCGCTCTGGTTCACCGAAACGACCGCCAATCAGATCGGCCGCGTCACCACCGGCGGCTCCGTGACCGAGTGGCCGATCCCGACCGCCACCGCCTCGCCCCAGCTGATCACGGCCGCGCCCGA
>DATFXS010000488.1:0-3547 GCA_035315605.1 Polyangia bacterium | reverse complement strand
CGAGACGGTCGCCCGCATCGTCCTCGAGTGGATGAAATCCGGCGGCGAGGTGCAGCTCGCCGCCGAGCCGATCGCGCGCCTGCGGGCCCACAAGCACGCGTCGGCGGCGATGACGGAGGTGATCGCGGCGCTGGCGCCCGCGCCGACCCGCCCGCAACCGCCGCGGGTGGCGGCGCGACCGCCCCGGCCCGCGCCGGCCCGCCCGGCGCCCGACGCCACGTTCGACCGCGCGCTGGAAGAGGTCGGTGCCGGCCACGCCCACCGCGCCCGCCGCCTGGCGGAGGAGGCGGTCCGGTTGTCGCCGCCGAGCGATGAGATCGGGTCGCGCGTCAACGCGCTCGACAGCGCGCTCCGCGAGGGCGGATTCGTCAAGGAGGCGCTCCGGCTGCGGCGCACCTACCTGGAAACGGTCGACGACGAGGCGGAGCGCATCGCGGCGCTGCGCATCCTGGCCGAAGAGGCGGCCGACGCCGGCCTGAACAAGCTGGCCGCGAGCTGGCGGGTCGACGCGGGAGACGTGCCGCTGCCGCCGGCCGCGAGCGAGTCGGACCCGGTGTCGCCCGCCGACCATTACCTGGCGGCACAGCGGCTGCTCGCGCGCGGGGAAGACGACCCGGTCCAGGTGCTCGCGCTGCTCGAGAAGGCGCTGTCGCGTCACCCAGGCGCGGACGCGGCGCTCGCGCTCGCCGAGAAGTTGGTGGCGCGCGTCGCCAGCGGCGAGGAGTCGTCGCGGCGCCGCCTCGATCTCTTGCGCGCGGCGCACGCGGACGAATACGAGCCGGCCCGTCGCGCGCGGCTCGGCTGGCGGCTGGCGGCCCAGCTGGAAGCCGTCGGCGACGTGATCGGCGCGGTCGCCGTGCTCGAGCGCGCGCTGGAGGAATCGGCGCCGGGCGACGGGGTGCGCGTGCGCGGCGAGCGGGCGCGCCTGCTGCGATCGCTGGGACGGCCGCGCGAGCTGGCCGCGGCGCTGGAGAAGGACGCGGGCGCGCTGCTGGGCGACGCGCGGCTGCCCGTGCTGGCCGAGCAGGCGGATCTGCTGGAGGCGGCGGGCGAAGCGGAGCGCGCGCTGGACGTGCGCATGATGGCGCTGGCCGAGTTTCCGGGCGCGCCCGCGGTGCTGGACGACGCGCGCGCGCGCCTGGAGGCGACGGGACGCCCGATCGAATCGCTGGCGCTTGCGATCGCCGCTCTCGATCACACGACCGATCGGACGCGGCGCCTGGCGCTGCTTCGCGACGTCGCGTCGCTGAGCGAGCAGCCTGACGTCAGCGCCAATCCCGGTGACGCCGCCAACGCCTGGCTGGCGGTGCTGGGTCTGGCCGCGTCCGACAAGGAGGCCGCGGCGGCCGCCGAGCGGCTGTTGCGCGCGGTCGGCGACTGGGAGCGCTGCGCGGATCTGCTGGCGTGGCAGGTGGCGCGCGCATCCGCCCGCAGCGCCGAGGCGACGCGCGAAGCCAGCGATGACGGCGGAACCGATCAGGTCGGGTTGATCTGGCGGCTCGCGGAGCTGCGCCGCGAGCACCTCGGCGAGGCCGACGAGGCCCTGCGCCTCTACGGCCAGCTCGCCGCGCTCGGGCCGGCGCTGGGGGCGCTGGCCGATCCGCCCGAGCTGGCAGCGCTGGCGCGTCGCGACTTCGCGTTGACCGTCGAGACCGCGCGCGCCGAGGTGGCGCCCTCGGCGGCCGAGCGGGCCCGCGCGTTCGTCGATCGATCGGCGCTGCTGGGCGCTCGCAACCGCGGCGGCGACGCGGAACGTGACGCGCTGGCCGCGCTGGATCTGGATCCGCGCAACACCGACGCGATCGCGGCGCTGGAAAGGATGTACGACGGCGAGCGGCGGGCGCGTCAGCTCGCCGAGGAGCTGGGCCGGCGCGCGGGACGGCTTCCGCCCCGCGAGGCGGCGCCGCTGCACTTCGGGCGTGGTCGCGCCTGGGAGCGGGCGGGCGATCGGGCCGCCGCCCGCGAGGCGTACCGGCGCGCGATGACGATGGATCCGACGCTGGCCGAGCCGGTCGCGGCGCTGGGCGCGCTGGCGGCGCGCGAGGGCGACTGGTCCGAGGTCGCCAAGCTGCTCGAGAGCGAGGTCGGCCTGGCGACCAGCCCGACCCGGAAGGGTCCGCTGCTGATCGAGCTGGCGCTGGTGCACGGCGACAAGCTCGGTGATCCGGCGCGCGCGGTGACGCTGCTCGAGACCGCGGCGCGCTTCCTGCCCGACGATCCCCGCCTGCTGGATCTCGGGGCGCGTTTCCAGCTGGCGGCGGGCAACTGGCAGGCGGCGGCCGACGCGCTGGATCGGCTGGCCTCGCGCGGCGCCACCATCGCTGACGCGGCCGAGCGTTTCTTCGCCGTCGCGGCCGCCGCCGAGGCGGCCGGGCAGCATGATCGCGCGCTGACGCTCTATTCGCGTTCGTACGGCCGCGACTCCGGTTATCGACCCACCCTGGAACGGCTGTCCGCGATCTGCTTCGAGCGCGGCCAGTGGGATAACGCATGGAAGGCGACGGAGGCGCTGCTCGAGCGCCACGGCGCCGTGCTGGCCCCGCGCGATCGGGCGACGCTGCTCACGCGTTCGGCCATCGCGGACCTGCACATCGGCCAGCGCGGCGCGGCCGTCGCGCGGCTCAAGACGATCGTCACGCGCGGCGCCTCGTACGTCCCCGACGCGGGCATCCGCGACGTCGCCGACAGCTGGGCGGGGATGCACATCGAACCGCGCCTGCTGATCAACGTCGAGCCGCGCCGCCGCCAGCGCGTGCTCACGCGCGCCTCGGAGGTGCTGGCGCTGGTCGAGAACGAACGCGATCCCGTGCGCGGACAGGCGCTTGAGATCGTGGGCGCGCTGGCGATGGCCGAGGGGCGCTGGAGCGACGCCATCGCGACGCTGGAGGCGCTGGCGGCCGACGAGGCGTTCGACGCCGAACGGCGCTCCGACTTCCTGGTTGCGGCCGGCGACATCCTGGTCCAGCACTACGGGGATTCCATGGGCGCGCGGACGCTGTTCGATCGGGCGCGCGCGCTCTGGGCCGGCAACCCGTCGCTCTGGCACGTCACGGAGTCGACGGAGATTTGACCGCAAAGTTACTTGCGTGAAACGCGGGCGGTATTAACAGACCGCCATGAAAACATTACGGGGCGTGGTGACGATCGGTTTGCTGTCAGGCGCGCTGGTCTTCGGCGCGTCGGCCGGGGGTTGCAGCAGCGACTCGAACAAGAAGCCGGAAGGTGGCGCCGGCGCGAGCGGTCATGGCGGCGCCGCCGGCAACGACGGGGGAGCCGGCAATGGCGGCACGGACGGGGGAGCCGGTAGCGGCGGAGGCGGCGGGACGGGCGGCGGTGCGGGGCACGGCGGCACGGGCGGCGGTGCGGGGGCCGGCGGCACCGGGGGCGCGGGTGGGGGCGGCGGCGCGGGCGGTCTCGGCGGTCTCGGCGGCTTGCCTGTAGACGCCGCGCTCGGATAGGCCATCTGCCCTATATCGACGGTGGTGCGGGGCCGGTAGCGTGATGGCGAGGAGGGAATCATGTCGAACCGGTCCGTTGCCGAAAGCTA
>DATFXS010000487.1:0-8747 GCA_035315605.1 Polyangia bacterium | reverse complement strand
ATGTCGGCTGGCGTGTCGGACGCGGCGCCCTCTTCGTCGGCGCCCTCGCCGGCGACGGCCTCGTCGGCGCCCGCCGGGGCGAGCGGCGGCACCTGGGTCGGCTGTCCCTGCGCGCGGGCGACGGCGGACGCGAACGTTAACAACAGCGCGGGGACGGCGGCCCAGGCGCGCGTCACTGCGTGCCACCGTCCATCGACGAACACATCGGCGTTCCGCCGACGTCCGGCGACGCGCCGGCGTCGAACGCGGCGTCCGGCAGCGAGACCGACGTGCTGGTCAGCGTCTTCAGGAACTCGACCAGGTCGGAGACCTCGTCGTTCGTCAGCCCGAGCGGCTTGATCTGGACCGCCCGCCCGCGCGGCCGTCCGGTCTGCGGGCATTCTTGAATGCCGCCGTCGGGTGGCCCGGCATCCACCCCGCCGCCCCCGCCCGCATCCACGTCGGCGTCGGAGGGCGCGACGTACGGAGGGGCGAACGGATCCGATCCGGAGACGGTGCCGCCGTTGTTGTAGTGCCAGACGACGTCTTCGAGCGTCTTGTAGTAGCCGTCGTGCATGTAGGGCGCGGTGTTCGCGACGTCGCGCAGGCTGGGCGTGCGCCAGGCGCCCTTGTAGCTGGGGTCGGTCTGGACGCAGTAGGTGCTGGCGACGTCCGGCTTGCTATCGCTCCACTCCGAGTTGCGCGTGAAGCTGGTGGTCGCGAACCGGGACGCCTCGACCTTCTCGACGCCGCCCTCGACCAGCTTCTTCCAGCCCGCCCAGGCGCCAGCGGGGGCGCAGGTGCTGGTCTCGGCCCCCGGCGTGCAGTCGCAGCGCGCCGACCCGTGCGGGCAGTCACCGACGGTCGGGACGTGGTCCCCGGTCTGCGGGACGCCGATGTCGTGGAAATCGCCGTCGGACAGAAGATAGCCGTTGTGGCAATCGATGCACGACGCCTTGCCGACGAACAGACGCGCGCCCCGCTTCGCCGCCGGCGAGATGGCGTCCGAGCCCGTGCCCTCCTTGACGAACCGATCGAACGCCGAGTTGCCGCCGAAGAGCGTCCGCTCGTATGCCTCGATCGCCTTGCCGAAGTTGATCTGCGTGCGCGTCACCAGCTCCCTGTCCGGGCCGGACATGCAAAGCCACGCGTCGTTCAGGGTGGCGTTGAAGCTGTCGGGACGCGCGTGGCGAGGCATGACGCTGCCGGAGTAATTGGCAGGATCCAGCCGCGTCTGCCCTTGCAGAAAGATGTCGTTGTACATCGGGAGGTAGCGCGAATCCTCCAGAATCACCCAGAACGTGTTGTTGCGATCGCCGTTCATCGAGAAGCTGCTCTCGTTGACCTGGGCGGCTTGCGCCCACAGCGTCTCGGTGCGGCCGTTCCAGTAGAGGCGCGACTTCCCGCCGCGGAACGGGCCGTTGATGTCGGCGAAGAACGCCGCGTTCACCGTCTGCTGGCCGTTGACGTCGTACCAGCCGGCGCCGATCGAAACGGTGTTGGGCTGCGAGGTGAAGTCGCCGCCCGCGCGCGCCGGGTTGTGGCAATCGGCGCAGGCGATGCCGATGGCGGTCCCCTTCGCGGCGCGGGCGTACGGAACGGGCCGCCCGATCGAATCATTCAGCGTCGCGGGACCGGAGAAGCGCGGGTCGAAGTAGAACATACGGCCCAATTCGACCGTCGCCGGATTCGCCAGAAACGCGTTCGAAGGCGGGTACTCGTCGGGCAGCTCCGGCAGGCCGAGGCCCTTCGTGTCGTTGACGTTCGAAAGCGACTGGACGCGGGCCCACTCCTCCTTTGTCCAATCGCAACCGGCGCCGCTACAAAAAACGTTGTCGACCGCGTGACAGCCGGTCAACGACAGCAGCAAAACGACGATTGAAACAGACCTCCGCAAGGTCATCTCCGTCGGTGGCACAAGCGGCCGACAGATAACACGCCGCCGCTCTGACGGTCCAGTTACGGCGGCGTGTCAACGACGGCGGAAAATTGCATCCAGGCTGTCGCCCAAAATGGCCGCCATCTCGTCGATCTCGGCCTCGGTGATCGTCAGCGGGGGGAAAAGGTACATCGTGTCTCCGAGCGGGCGAAGCAAGGCGCCACGGCGGACCGCCTCGCGGTAGACGTGCCAGCCGGTCCGGCGGCGCGGATCGAGCGCCCGCCCGTCGGCGTCGCGAATGTCGACCGCCGCGACCATCCCACATCCACGGACATTGCGCAGGTAGGGCCGATTGGCGGCAACTTTTTGCATCACCGCCGACAGCCGGGGCGCGAGCGCGACGATACGTCCGGGCACGTCGTCGGCTGCGAACGTTTCCAGCACGGCGAGCGCCACCGCGACGGCGAGCGCATTTCCCGTGAACGTGTTCGAGTGAAGAAACGCCCGTCCGTCGGCGTAGTCGGCGTCGAACAGGCCGTAGATCGCATCGGTCGTCAGCACGGCGGACAGCGGCAGCACGCCAGCCGTCAGTCCTTTCGAGAGCACCGCGAAGTCTGGAAGCGCGGTCAGCGAGACGCGTCCCGCCCCCTCGACGAGGTGACTCGCGAGCATGCCGCCCAGGCGCCCCATTCCGGCCGCGATCTCGTCGGCGATCAGGTAGACGCCGTGCGCGTCGGCCCAGGCGCGCAGGCGCCTCAGCAGATCGGGGCTGAAGAGCAGCATGCCGCCCGCCGCCTGCAGCACCGGTTCGTAGATGATCGCGGCCAGGGTCGCGGCCTGCGCGTCGAGCGCCGCCTCGATCGCGGGCCATTCGCCGCCGGCGTCCAGCCAGGCGGGATCGTCCGGCCCGCGCCGGTACGGCAGGCCGCGAAGCCGGCCCACCGGAAAGCAGAGCGGCCGGTAGGGCGCCGCGTACAGATCCAGATCTCCGACGGACAACGTCGCGGCGGTCTCGCCGTGATACGCGTTCTCGAGCGCGACGAACCGCGTACGCCCGGGCGCCCCGCGCTGCGCCTGCGCCTGCAGCGCCATCTTCAGCGCGATCTCGACGGCGGTGGAACCGTTGTCGGCCAGGAAGACCTTTCCAAAATGTCCGGGCCGCCGCCCGGCCGGCGCGGCGGCGCCCCACGCCGATGCCGGCAGTCCGTTGGCCACCGCGAGCAGCCGCTCGCACAGCGCGACCAGCGAGGCGCTGGTCGTGTTGGCGGATGACGTGCTCGAACGCGTCCTGCTGCGCGCGCAACGCCGCCATCAGCCGCGGGTGACCGTGACCGAGCGCCTTGCACCACCAACTGGAGATCGCGTCGAGGATCTCGCGACCGTCCGCCAGGCGCAGCCGCGTGCCGCGCGCGCCCGTCACGACGAGCGGCGGGAACTCGACGTAGTCGCGCATCTGGCTGCACGGATGCCAGAACACCGCCAGATCGCGGGCCACCAGATCGCTGTCGTCGGACGTGGAGCTCACGTCTGACGACTAGCACGGAAACGCGTGTAGGATCGCCTGCGCCGCCATGGCGACGACGACCAACCCGTTCGAACCGCCGCGAACGACGGACCTCGACGCCACATCCGGCGACGTCCCGGGGCGCGTCTCTCCGGCGGCGCTGCGCGAGCTGGAGGACGCCGCCCCCTGGGTGCGGCGTCTCGTGCGTCTCAGCGCGCTCGTCATCGTGCTTTCGGTCGCCAGCGTCGGGATCGACCTGGCGCGACGGTTCAGGATCACGACCACCACCGCGGCTGTCGTCGCCAACATCGTGGTTTCGATACTGTTCCTCAGGATCCTGCGCTGGTACGAGGGCGCTTCCACGCGCCTCCAACGCGGCGACGCCAGTGCCCTGCGGGCGGTTGTCGATGCGCAGGCCTCCTACTTCAAACTGGCGGGCGTCGTCGTCACCCTCGCGACTGGCCTGTTCGCCGTCTATCTCGCGTACGGCGTCGCTACGGGGCGCTGGCTCTCATGGATGCACTCGTGACCTCTCCCGACTCCGGCGCCGCCGTGGAAAGCGCACCACGATCGGCAGAGCTCGACGGGCGAGATCTCGACCGCCTGCGCGCAGCGGGCGCGGGGGCGAGGCTCGCCGTCGGCGTCGGCAGTGTCGGCCTGGGTCTGCTGGCGCTCCAGTGGCTCGATGTCGGCCTGAAGAACCCATACGCGTTCGGCCTATTCACCGTCACGACGATTCTTTCCGGCGCTGCTTCCTTCATCGCCAGCTTGGCCGCGATCGTTCTGTTCTGGGCGTTCGGACGGAACGTCTCGGCTCACTTCGCCAGCGGCGACCGCGCCCTCGAAAGGGCCTTCCGCCATCTCCGGTCCTACTTCGTCCTCTGGACCTGCCTCGCCGTGGTCAGCGCGTTGATGATTCTCGTCGAACTCTGGCGGGCGCTCTGAGGCGGGCCGGTCGCCCCTATCGCGACCGGCTCGCACCTTCCAGGAACGTTACTCGGTCGGAGGACCCCAGCGATGACGGCCGCGTTCCTTCGCGATCTCCTGCTGCGCGAGCTTCCGCTGATCCGGCGTCAGCACCTGCGCCGACTGAACCATCCCCTGCGTGATCAGGGACGACATCTTGTCGGCGCTCGCCATCGCCTGCTTGCGCAGCTGCTCGACCGTGCCGGCGTTGATCGTCGGCGCGGTCAGGGCCGTGACCATCTGCTGCCTGAGGTTCTCGTGGTTCGTTCGCTCCGCGCGCAGCTGTGGCCGCAAGCCCGACCAGATGGCGCGGATCTGATCGCGCTGGCCCTGCGTCGCGCCCACCGCGTCCAGGATGCGGTGCATGCGATGCATCGGCATTCCCATCCCTGCCCCCATCTCCTCACCCGCGGGTCCCGCCGCCCGTGCGCTCGAGATCCAGCCACCCATGCCCGCCAGCAACGGCAGCGCTGATAGCGCCACGATCAAGAGCGTTCGCCGTGCGCGACGCGGCGAAGCCGCCACGATTCTGTCCGGTCCCTGCGTTTGAGCCTCGGTCTCCATGAGATGTCTGCCTTTCCGCGAAACGTCGTTCGCACATGGCCTGACACATCGCCGCGGCGGCAGGTTATTTCGTGAGATTCCTGACACACTGCCCAGATCTTTCGAAATGGTCGAGCGTCGGGAGCCCGCAGGAGGTTCCCATGATCCTGCGCAACGCGATGTCCTGTCTCTTCGGAATTGGTTCTCTCTTGCTGATGGCCGATTCGTGCGCGGCCTCGCCGTTCCCGGGCGCGCGGCCACTGCGCGATCGGGCGGCCGGCTACGAGCTGACGGTGCTGGTCGACGGCGTACCCGCGCGCACGTACATGCACGACGGCGAGACATATGTGCTCGGTCAGCTCGGCTCGCACTACACGCTGCGGGTCACGAACCACACGGGGCGTCGCATCGAGGCGGTCGTGTCGGTCGACGGGCGCGACGCCATCGACGGCCGCCCGGCCGACTGGCGGTCGAAGCGCGGCTACCTCGTGCCGGCGTGGGGCTCGATCGACGTCGAGGGCTGGCGCATCTCGCACGCGCAGGCCGCCGCCTTCCGTTTCTCGACGGTGCCCGATTCGTACGCGGCGCGCACCGGCAACGCGCGCGACGTCGGCGTGATCGGCGTGGCCGTGTTCCCGGAGCGGTACCTGCCCCCGCGCGTGTACCGGGTGCCCCCGCCCTACCGTCCGTACCGGCCGTACCCGTACGACGGCTCCGATTATTACGGCGACGCCGAGGGTGGTGGCGGAGCGCCCGCGCCCGGCATCAAGCGTGAAGAAGACAAGTCGCCGTCCGGCGCCGCGCCCGCTCCGACCACGCCGCCGAGCGCCTCCCCGCCGCGGGATGCGGCCGGCGAGCCCCCCTCCGGTGCATACGGCAAGGGCCGATCGGGCGCCGAATCCCAGCCGTTCGCGAACCGGAGCCGGCCCGGCCTGGGCACCGAGTACGGCGAGGCGGTCAATTCGCAGATCTACGAGGTCGAGTTCGTCCGCGCCAACCCGAGCACGCCGAGCTCGGTGCTGGGCGTTCGGTACAACGACCGCGAGGGGCTGCTGGCGATGGGTATCCCGGTCGACAGCTCTTACGACCAGACCTGCTACAACCCCTACAACGCCTACAACCCCTACGACGAGGGCGACATTCGCCGCACCGCCGACCCGTTCCCGGTCGTCGATCGGCGCTTCGCCGCCCCTCCGCCCGGATGGCAGCGCCCTTGCGATTGGCGGTAAGCCGGGCGAGGATCCCCCGTGGGTGTCAAACGACGAGGCGGACGAGGTGCTCTTGCAGGCCTACCGCGCAGGAGACGTGCGGGCCTTCGAACGCCTCGTCGCCCGTCACGAGAAGCCGGTCTGGAATTTCCTCCGCCGCTTCGTATCCGACGCGGCGACGGCGGAGGATCTGTTGCAGGAGGTTTTCTTGCGCGTCGTGAAGAGCGCCGACGAATGGCGCGGCACCGCGAAGTTTTCGACCTGGCTTTACACGATCGCGCGCAATCTTTCCGTCGACCACGCCCGCCGGGCGGTCCACCGGAAAGCGGCCTCGCTGGACGCTGAACGCGACGTCGGCGGCGAATCGACCACGACGTTGCACGATCGGATCGCGTCGCCCGATCGGCGGGCGGACGAGATCGCCACCGATAAGGAGACGAAGCGCCGGATCGACGAAGCGGTGGCCGCGCTGCCGGCCGAGCAGCGCGAGGTCTTTCTGATGCGCGAGGTGATGGAGATGCCGTTTGCGGAGATCGCGACGGCTGTCGGCGCGTCGGAACCGACCGTGAAGAGCCGGATGAGGTACGCCCTGGAAAAATTGCGCGCGGCTCTGGCCGAGCTGGGCGGAGAGCCGCCGAGCGCGGCAGAATCGTCGGGGTCAGGATAACGGCGATGGCGACCAACTGCGAAGACGTCAGCGCGCGGATGATGGACCTGCTCTATGGAGAGCTGGCCGCCGACGAGCGCGCGACCATCGAGGCGCACGTCGCCGGGTGTGCCCGCTGCCGCAGCGAGCTGGACGGCTTCGAGAAGACGCGCGCGGCCGCGCGCCAGGCCCTGGACGAGGCGCCGCCTGCGCGCGTGCGCGCCGCGATCGTGAAGGCCGCGGCGGAGCACCTGGCCGCGCAGGCGCAGCCAGCTGCGCGCAAGCCGGCCGGCCCCGACAAGGCGTCGTTCTGGGACCGCCTTCGCGCCGCCTGGGCGTTCCCGACGCTGGCCACCGTCGGAGCGCTGGCGGTTTTCCTGGTCGCGAAGGGCGTGTTCGTGAATCCGGAGCGAACGCTGCAGCGCCCGGTTACGACCGCCGCGGCGCCGGAGACGCCGCCCACGCCGCCCGCACAGCCCGCGCCTGCGCTCAAGGCGCCGGCCGGGAACGAACGATTCGACGAGACCGCGCAGAAGGGCGCGCGTTTCGAAGGGCAGGACAAGCAGGCGATCGCAGCGCCGGCCGATCTGCCTGGCGGCGGCGATCAGGCGCCGGTCCCGTCGGGCGGACGCGCGAACTACGACCGTGGGCTCGCCAAGGACGCCGCGGGCGCGGCGAAGATGCATGCCGCGCCAAAGCCGAGCGCGCCAGTCGCGCGGAGGGCGATCAGCGACGACACCCTGGACGGCTTCTCGGGGGAGGCTCCCAAGGCGAAGAGGAAGCAGGAGCACATCGACGGGTTCGGTGGAAAGCCGATGGCGCAGCCCGAGCCGGCCGCGGAGGGCGCGCAGCCGTACCGCGATCAGGCGCGCGCGGGCTCCAGCATGCAGTTCGCGCCCCCGCCGCCGCCGCGCGAGGCGCCGGCGCGCGCGAAGGCCGGCAAGACGGCGAACAAAGCGATGGCCGAGAAGGAAGGTTTCGAGGACAACGTCCTGAAGGGCGGCGAAACGGACCGTGCCGAAGCGCCGCCGCCGGTGGCGAAGCCGTCGCCGCCGGCCCGATCGCTGGACAGTCTGCTGAATAACGCCCAGCCGGCGAAGGCGCCTGCGGGTGGCGGCGCCGCCGGGCCGGCTGGTCCCAGGGAGAAGGCCGACGGATACGGCTCGGGCGTGGCCCAGGGGTCGGTTGCGCCGGATCTTCGAAACGAAGCCACGACCAAGCGAGCCGCGCCCGCAGTTGCCGTCGCACCGGTGACTGCATCGGCGCCGATGCCAGCGGCACCGCCCGCGCCCGCGCCACCGCCCGCGCCGGCATCGAGAGCGCGCGCTGCAAAGGCCAGCGCGGACTACGACGCCGAGGAAATGGAAGCAGCGCCGGCGGCCGCAAAGAAGGAGAAGAAGCCGGCCAGCAACAATCGCGGCGCGACGGAGACGCTCGCGCAACGCGCCGACCGACTGTTCGCCGAGGGGCGCTGGACGGAAGCGGCCGAGGCGTATCGCGAGCTGCTCCGCAGAGATCCGCACAACGACGACGCCGACCACTGGCGTCGTCGGCTGATCGCGGCCGAGAACGCGGATGTCAGCGGCAACACGATCATCGCCAGGAAGCGCGCCGCCGCCGGCGAAGCGAAGAGCGGGGCCAAGGCTGCCCCGCCAAAGGCGTCCAGGCGGTCGGACAAGGCAGCCGCCAGCTCCGCCGCCACCGTCGACCAGTAGCGACGCGGTCCGCTGCTACATGCAGGCGGCGTTGACGAGCGCGGCCACGCACGAATAAGTCGGGCCGCTGAGTCCATTGCTGTTGCCACAGGTGAGGTAGCAGCCGGCGGTGGTGCTGGTGCAGTTGGCGGCGTCCAGGCAGTTGATCATCGCCTCGCACGGCGCCTGCCGCGACATATTGTTTTCCATGCAGGCGCTGCACGGCATGACGCCGGTCGCCGAGTAGCCGTTCAGCTTGATGGTGTCGACGCAGTTGGTGCCGGTGGTGCCGCCGGTGGCGCTGCCGCCCGTGCCGGTCGTGCCGCCG
>DATFXS010000486.1:0-3669 GCA_035315605.1 Polyangia bacterium | reverse complement strand
TTCACGTTGCCGTGCACCAGCAACGCGCGCGTCCCGCCCGCCACCCACCAGGCCGTCCCGGGCGGCTGCTCCAGCCGGCCGGCGGCGCCGCCCATGGGCCTGCGCGTGCGCCTGAAGGCGAGCTACGACATCAGCGGCTTCGATCCGATGGTTCAGGTCTTCCTGCGCGCGTTCAAGAAGCACGGCCTCATCCTGGCCGACAACGGCGGCAGCTCGAGCACCTTCTTCTTCCAGAGCGAGGACAGCCCCAGCTGGCCTGCCGTGATCAACGACCTCAAGATGGTGCCGGTGTCGGCGTTCGAGGCCGTCGTCCCCTAGAGCGCGTCCGCCAAAGGCGCAAAAACCGGGTGCGCGTCGACTCGGGCAGGGTGCCGAGCCCCGGGCCCTCGACGACGCGCGCGGCGGCCCAGGCGGCGGCGCGTCCCGCGGCGCGGAGGCGCTTGCCGCGCGCGAGCTCCAGCGTCAGCACGACGCCGAACACGTCGCCCGCGCCCGTCGGATCGACCTCGCGCGCACGCGCCGCCGGCAGGTCGATGTACTGCTGTCGACCATACAGTATCGCGCCGCGTGCGCCGCGCGTGATCGCGGCGACGTCGTCGTGCCCGCGGAACACCAGGAGGACGCCCTCGGCGCCAGGGTGGTCGTCCTCGGAGACGATCGCGACGTTCAGGCGCACCGGATTCTGGATGTCGGGCGAATCGGCGATGCGCACCGGTTCGACCAGCCCGTCGTCGTTCGTCCGTCGCAGCCACCCCTGCAGACCGGCGCCGGTGAACTGCGCGCGCATCCCCTTGACGAAGGCGGTGTCGCACTCGCCCGCGACGGTGCCCACGTAGGCGACGCGCGGGCTCCGCCATTCCGGCGGGATGTCGTCGAGCGTCAGCGCGCGCGCCCGCCGATGCAGCCACAGGCGCCGCTGCCCGCCTCTGTATTCGAGCGCGAACGTCGTCATCACGTCGCTCGGGACACAGTGCAGGTGGAGACGCGGCGCGCGCCGCAGCGCCTCGAGCAGCGGCTCGCCGGGCGGCGCCACAGTCACCAGCGCCGTCTCGTAGCCGAGGCACGCCGCCGCCAGCGCCGCGTAGCTGGCCGCGCCGCCCAGGCGGACGCCCCCGTCCACCTCGTCGCGCGTGACGTGGCCGACCACCAGCAGATCCATTGCGACGTTTCTAGCGCATCTCGCCGAAGATCGGCGCGGCGCCCGGAGGCTAGTTTCCGGCCGGCACGAACCGACGCTGTCGCATCCACTTGGTCGCGACCCACTTCTCGCCCGCGGTCACCGGGTTGCTCGCGTGCAGGGTCCGCTGGTCGACACGCCCGAGGCGATCGCAGGATTCGAAGTAGAGGCTCGTCCCCCGGTGCGGCGTCACCGACCAGCCGGCGAGCGGAAACGTCGTCTCGCCGCCTGCCTCGACGTCGTTCAGGTACGTCACGACGGTGCTGACGCGCTGGCCGCTCCGCGCGAGCGACGCCTGGTTCGCCGGGTTGGTCGGCGCGAGGTAGTCGTGGTGGGGGGCGCTGCCCGCTCCCGGCTCGTACCGGAGCACCTGCAGCCCCTCGCCGTTCTCGAGGGGCAGGTTCATCACCTCGCTGAAGCGGCGATCGAGGCGCGCGACCAGCGGGTTCTCGCCCGGTCGGAAGAACATGCCCAGGCTGGTCCGGTACGCCGCCACGACGTCCTTGCCGCTGTCCGGGTCCACGACCGTCGAGGGCAGGAGGCGCGGGCGCGCGAGCGCGATCAGCTCGGCGCATTCGTCGGGCGTGACGATCCCGTCCAGCAGCGCCAGCACCGGGTTGTCGTTGCGGGTCAGGACGCGCACGCTGCGATCGGACGCCAGGCGCGGGCCCGGCAGCAGAAACGAGCCGGCCGCGACCGGCGCGGTCAGCTCCTCGGCCACGGTGATCGTGTCGACGGGCAGGGGCCGCTCACCCCGGCGGGCGTCCATGAAGGCGCCGACGATGGCGGTCGCCACCTCCGGTTGCATCTTCTCGTCGATCATCGTCTTGACCAGCGCTTCGGCGGCGACGCCGTTGTCGAGCCCCTGCGTCACCCAGCGCGCCAGCTCGGGCAAAAAGCGGATCTGGGTGCTCACAGCTGTCCGCCCTCCTGGGAGGCGACGGTCGGCGGGGATGACGCCGGGGCGAGGAGCTCGTTGGCCACCCAGCCCGACGCGGTCAGCGCCAGACCTTCCTTCAGCTCGGCTTTCCCAGCGCCCGCGATCAGGCGAGCGAGGGCCGGAAAGACACGCAGCGCTTCCGGATCGCGCATCCATGGAACTGCGTCGACCGTGTACGTGTAGCTGACCACAGCGCGCGCGGGCGGGCCGCTGGGAGGAAAAGCTTCCCAGCCGACGATCTTGTCCAGCGAGACGCGGACGACGCACAGGTCGGCCTGGTGGCCGCCGTCGGCGCGCGGCGCGACGGGGAGGCGCGTGCGCCGATCGATGTACGACTGGCGGCCGCGCTCGGTCAGCTCGTAGCGTGTGACGGACAGGACGACGGGCTGATCCTCTTCGTTGATCGTCCGGATCTTGATCGGGTGGCTCTCGACGACGCCCAGGCGCTCCAGCACCGGCAGCTGAACGGCGTCGCGGGTCCGGGCCGCGCGATCCGCGTCGGCCACGTCGATCGGCCAGTTCTGCTTCGCGATGCAGACGTCACCGCGCTGGGCGAGGTAGGCCTCCAGACCCTTGCGCAGCGACGCCGCATCCACGGCCGGCTTGCGGCTGCACGCCGTCGCCGAGGCGAGCAGCGCGATCAGGAGCAGCGTGTGTTCGCAGTGTCGTTTCATGTCAGTCCACGCAGCGACCGGTGGTGGGCGCAGCGGCCGGCGGTTTGTAACCGTCCGTCAGCGTCTCCAGAAAACAGAGGAGATCGGAGATGTCCTGCTCGGTCAGCGGCGGCTTGGAACCACGGGGCCGTCCATCGAGCGACAGTTGTGAATCGACGTTGCCGCGGTAAGAGGGCGGCAGGTCGTCGTACTTCTGGATCGTGCCGCCCACGTATTGCCGGGTGACGAGGCCATAGGTCGGGAAATTGCGCGCTGTGTGGGCTCTCGGCTTTCCGCCGACGGTCGGGTACCAGAGCTCGGGCATCGTGTCGCGCGTGTTGTAGAAGCGCAGTACCTGCTCGAGCGAATGCATCACGCCGTTGTGGAAGAAGACCTTCCGCATGGCGACGTTGCGCAGCGTCGGCGTCTTGAACATGCCGCAGAACGTGCTGGGCGCCGCCCCGGCTTGCGCGTGGTCGCGGCGAAGCGGCCCGCAGATGCCGAGGTCGTAGGACTCCGGGTCTGCGTTGGCGGGGATCGCGCCGTTGCGCGGGACGCCGATCGCCTCGTACGAGTAGTCGGTGAAGATCCCGGAGCTGCCGCCCAGTCCCGCGCCGTGGTAGTGGCACGAGGCGCAGTTCGCGGTCTTGGGATCGATGAAGCGCTTGAAGCCGCGCATCTCCGCTGCGGTGAAGGTCCCTCCGATCTTGTTGTCAGCGCGGAGGTCGAACTTGCTCGTGTAGGGGTGGAAGCTCGGGTCCTCGCGCTGGAACGCCTCCAGCGCGCGCAGCGCCGCCTTCCAGGCCGCGTCCGTGTCGGTGAACGCGGCGGCCGGGAAGGCGCGGCGGAACAGATCCGCGTAGGGGGCGGCGGCGACCTTGGCGACGACGTCGGCGGGG
>DATFXS010000485.1:0-4137 GCA_035315605.1 Polyangia bacterium | reverse complement strand
AAACCGGTGGGAACCCTGGTTGTGGAAGGGACCTACGTCGCGCTGATTCCGGACGTCCATGGGCCGGCCGACGCGACCGCGATGTGCGCCGACGACGAGACGATGCGCAAGCTGCTGCGCGGCGAGCTGAACCCGTTCATCGCATCCATGCTGCGGATGGCGCGCCTGGCGGGGGACCGCGGCTTCGGCACGCGCGTCATCCTCGGTCTGCAGGTCGATTCGCCGTTCAAAGGCGACTCCGGGAAAGGGGACTTGCCATGAGTCTGGACATCGTCAGCATCCTCGAAGGCAGCACGTTCGTCGTCAGCGACCGGCGCGGCGATCTGGACGCCACCCCGACCGAGAACCACGGCCTGTTCCTGGAGGACACGCGCTTCCTGTCGCGGTGGATCCTGACCGTCGGCGGCATCCGACCGAAGACGCTGTCGGTCGACGAGCAGTCATACTTCAAAGTGCAGTTCTTCGAAGCGGTCACGACCGGAACGGTTTATGTGGACTCGCACCTGTCGGTGGTGCGCCGGCGCTGCGTCGCCGGCGGCTTCGAGGAGACGATCGAGATCGAAAATCACGCCAAGGAGCCTGTCGATCTGGAGGTGAAACTGGAAGCCGGGTCCGACTTCGCCGACCTGTTCGAGGTCAAGGACAAGCTCGCCAAGGTGGGCGAGCTCTACAATAACGTCACCGACGGTACCCTGACGCTCGGCTACCGGCGCGGCACCTTCGTGCGCGAGACCATCATCAAGGCCGACAAGAAGGGCGAGATCCACGGCGACGGCTTCGTGTTCAAGGTGAAGATCCCGGCCCAGTCGTCCTGGTCGGTCAGCTTCGAGGTGGTGGCGCGGGGCCGGCGGGCGGACATCGAGGACATGGAGCACCCGCGCCGGACCGGCATGCTGCAGGAGCCGGAGACCGGGCGTGGCCTCAAACAGTGGATCGCGAACGCGCCCCGGCTGATCGCCAGCTGGGATCCGTTGAATCGCATCTATCACCGCAGCCTGGTCGACCTCGCGGCGCTCCGCTTCGAGACCGGCGTCGCGCCGGGCGCCCTGCCGGCGGCGGGCCTGCCCTGGTTCATGGCCGTATTCGGGCGCGACAGCCTGCTCACCAGCTTTCAGTCGCTGGCCTTCGCGCCAGAGCTGTCGGCGGCGACGCTGCGTGCGCTGGCGGTGCTGCAGGCGCGCACCAACGATCCGTTCCGCGACGCCGAGCCGGGCAAGATCCTGCATGAGGTCCGATTCGGCGAGATGACCGCCTTCGAAGATCGACCGCAGTCGCCCTATTACGGCGCGGCGGACGCCACGATGCTGTTCCTGATCCTGCTGGAAGAATACGACCGCTGGACGGGCGACCACGCGCTGGCACGCGAGCTGGAACGCGAGGCGCGCGCCGCCATCGCCTGGATCGACGACTACGGCGATCGCGACAAGGACGGGTACGTCGAGTACGAGCGGCGCGTCGCCAAGACTGGGCTCGAAAACCAGTGCTGGAAGGATTCGTGGGACTCGATCGCCTTCGCCGACGGCACGCTGGCGCCGACGCCGCGCGCGACCTGCGAGCTGCAGGGCTACGTCTACGACGCCAAACACCGGATGGCGCGCGTGGCGCGGGACGTCTGGGGCGACGCCGCGCTGGCCGAAAAGCTGGAACGCGAGGCGCGCGAGCTGAAGGAACGGTTCAACCGGGACTTCTGGCTTCCCGACCGCGGCTTCTTCGCGCTGGCGCTGGACGGTCAGAAGCGCAAGGTCGACTCGCTGACGTCCAACATCGGCCACCTCTTGTGGAGCGGGATCGCCGACAACGAGAAGGCGGACCTGTGCGTCAAGCACCTGATGAGCGACGAGCTGTTTTCGGGCTGGGGCATCCGGACGATGGCGTCCAGCGAAGGGTCGTACAACCCGATCGGCTACCACGTCGGCACCGTGTGGCCGCACGACAGCTCGTTCGCCGCGTGGGGGCTGCGGCGCTACGGCTACCGCGCCGAGGCGGCGCGCATCTGCCGCGCGATCCTGGAGGCGGCGGACCTGTTCGACGGACGGCTGCCCGAGGCGTTCGGCGGCTACCCGCGGTCGCAGACCGAGTACCCGGTCGAGTATCCGACCGCGTGCAGCCCGCAGGCCTGGGCGACCGGCGCTCCGCTGCTGGTGCTGCGCACGCTGCTGGGGCTCGACTCCGACGGGAAACACATGATCGTCGACCCGGCGATCCCACACCCGCTGGGCCGCATCGAGCTGCTCAGCGTCCCGGGCGTCTGGGGACGCATGGACGCCTTCGGCCGCGCGCTGTCGTCGACCGAGGAGTGAGCGCGCCGGAGCGCAGCGCCACCAAGCCGAGGAGGACCAGCGCGAGCGCGAGCAGCGGAACCATCCGGCCGAGCGCCGAGACCGCGGGCGGCGGGGCAAGGTGGCCGAGCGCGCCGATGTCCTGCCCAGTGTCGCCGGCCCCGACGCACGGGCTGGCGGCCTTCAGCCGGAGATCCGCCGGCGGGTTGACGAACAGGGGATCGGCCGAGAACGTCCCGATGCCCGGCGATGCCGAGATGAAGTTCGTCGCGTTGTTGCCGACGTCCGAGTAGGTCGTCGAGACGACCAGGGTCCCGCTCGCGCTCGTGTCCACGAGGACGCCGGAAATGTTCCCGGCGATGATCGAGTTCTTGATCAGAAGCGTGACCGAACCGCCTTCGAGCGACAGGGCGCGCACGCCGGAGCCACCGCCGCCGTAAATGGTGGAGTTGGTCACCGTCACGGTCGACGTCGTGATGATGCCGTTCACGAGGACGCCAACGCTGGTCGCGCCGGTGATGATCGACGAGCTCAGCGTGCCGCCGCCCCGGGCGATGTAGGAGACACCCGCCCCCACGCCGCTGATCGTCAGATTCGACAGCGCCGGCGTCCCTGCCTGCACGGAGATCCCGGTGAGGCAGGCCGAGATCGTGAGGTTCGCGGCGCCGAACGCGGTGCCCGGCGCCAGATTCGAGATCGCCGTCCCGGCGTTGCTGATCGTGGCAAAAGCGATATTCGCGGAACTGGCGCCCGCACCGATGCCGATGCCGGTCCAGATCGAGGCCGTCGTCCCGGATTGCGCGTGAAACAGAATCGGCGCCTGGCTGGTTCCAGTGGCGTTGAGCGCGCCGTTGATCGTGAACTCGACGCGAGTGGGATCGCTGCCCGACGCCTGTGCATCGGTGCTGGCGACCTGGACCTCGACGCCCGGCTGGATCGTGAGGGTGCTGCCCGGCGGCACGATCACGTCCCCTTGCACGATGTAGGGGCTGCCCGCGGCTGTCCAGGTTTGGTTGATGATGTTGCCGCCCGGAATCGTCGTGCTCGCGCCTGCCGGTCGCGACCAAACAACCGCGACGATCACGACAGCCATGCCCAGGCCTCGAGCACGCCCGCCTTTCGTCATGGCGGCGTTGTCGCCCGAGGGGCTCGCCCGCGGCAAGCGACAAAGGTGTGACAGCCGAACGAGGCTACGTCGCCTGCACGAGGCTCAGCGTGTCGACGTCGGATGAACCCGCCACCGTCAGCGTGAGCGTGGAAGCGGTGACGGTGAAGTAGAGGTTCATCGTGGTCATGCTGTTCGGGCTCGTGTTGCAGACGACAGTGGCCGACAGCGTGTGCGCGTCAGTCATCGTGTACGTCATGCCGATGTAGTACGTCGAGCCGCCGACACGCTCGCCGATCTGGATCGTCTGTGCGGCCGTGTCGATCGTGTACTGGGCCTGCATGGGACCCGCATAGGTGCCGTTGCCGTAGTGGGCGACGGCCGTCAGGAAGTAGCGGCCGTTCAGGATCGCGCCGCCCGTGTACGTCGAACCGTCCGGCGCCGTCGCTGCCTCGGGGTAAGTGACGCTGGCGCCCGGCAGGTTGAGCCCCACCGTGGCGCAGAGGTTGCCGCCGTCGGGCGATCCGGCGTCGGTCGCCGTTCCGCCCGTGCCGCCGGAGCCGCTCGTGCCGCCGCTGCCCGCGGCGCCCGTCGCGCCGCCGCTGCCGCCCGTGCCGCCGCTGCCGCCCGTGCCTGCGCTGCCCGCGGCGCCGGTCGTGCCCGCGGCGCCTGCCGCGCCGCCGCTGCCGGTGGTGCCCGCGGCGCCGCCGCTTCCGGTCGCGCCGCCAGTGCCGCTCGTGCCGCCACCGCCGG
>DATFXS010000484.1:0-5727 GCA_035315605.1 Polyangia bacterium | reverse complement strand
CCACGATCGTACGCCGGTCGCTGACTTCTTGACAGCATCCGCGCGCTGACCAAGGTTCGGTGTGGGCGATGTGGGCGGTGTGGGAGGCCAGGCGATGAAGATGTTGCGTGGGATCGCGACCGAGTTGGGCAAGGGGTTGATCGCGGGATTCGTCGGCACGGTGGCGATGACGATCGCGAGCACGATCGAGATGAAGCTGCGGAACCGGCCGGCGAGCTCGGCGCCGGCCGCCGCCGCCGGCAAGGTGCTGCGCATCCAGCCGAAGGACGAGCGCGCCAAGGCGCGCTTCGGAAACCTGGTGCACTACGCGTACGGGACCGGCTGGGGCCTGGGACGCGCCGCGCTGGCCGCTGCTGTTGTCGCGGGCGGAGGGCGACGCTGGCTGCATCGTCGCCGGCGGCCGTCGTTCCTCGAGCCAGTCGCGTTCTTCGCGGCCGTGTGGGGCGCCGGGCTGGCGCTTTTGCCCGCGCTCGGCGTCGCGAAGCCCTTCTGGCGCTGGGGCGCGAAGGAGGTCGCGATTGACGCCTTTCATCACGGCGTCTACGCGGCCGCGACCGACGGTGCGTACCGCCTGCTGAGCCGCGCGTGACCATGCCCGTTCGCGAACGTTCCTGGTTTCGCCTTGCCGCGCTGGCGGCGATCACGGGATCGCGCACGACGCTGGGGCCGGCCCTGGCGCTGCGCGCGTCGGCGCGCCGGCGGCTCGCGCGAAAGGCCGTCTATCTGATGGCGGCTGGTGAGCTGATCGGCGACAAGCTGCCGTGGACGCCCAGTCGCACGGCGCCGCTCGGTCTCGGGCTGCGCATCGCGAGCGCCGCCGGCGTCGCGCTGGCGCTGCGGCCGCGGCGGAGCTCGACTGCGACCTGCGCCGCGCTCGCGCTCGGCATCGCCGGCGCATTCGCGGGTGCGTTCGGCGGGCTTCGCCTCCGCCTCGCTCTGACCCGGCGCCTGGGCGGCGGCCCCTGGGCCAACGCCGTCGCCGGAGCGCTCGAAGACGTCGCGCTGATCGCTTTCGGGACGCGCTTCGTCCGCGGCTGACGCCCGATCAGTTGATCTGCAGGTTGTCGGTGGCCGTGCCGGCGGCGCCGCTGCCGGCCTGGATGCCGCTCGGGTTGGTTCCGCCCACGCCGCCGAGCCCGGGCGCTCCCGATGCGCAGTTGACGGTCATGTACTGGACGCTGGTTCCCGAGCCGTGGGCCAGGCACGCGCTCGGACCGCCGGCGCCGCCGCCGCCCGGTCCGCCCGCGCCACCCGAGGAGCCGGAGCCGCCCGCGCCGCCCGGCTCGCCGTCGTCGGCGCCGTTGCCGCCATGCGCGCCCATCCCGCCGCTCTGACCGGCGCTGCCGTTTCCACCCTTGCCGCCATGCCCGCCGCCGGCGGTCATGATGTCGTTGTTCGTCACCGTGATCATGCCCGCGGCGGCGAACACCCCGAAGCTGCCGCCGCCGCCGTGTCCCCGACTGCCCAGGTTGCCGCCCAGGCCGCCGCACCCTCCGCTGCCGCCGCCGCCGCCGCGATCGGCGTTGCAGAGCGTGTTCGCGCCGCCCCCACCGCCGCCGCCGCCGCCGCTGCCTCCCTTGCCGTTCAGGCCGGCGGTGCCGTCGTGGCCGTCGGCCGGCGTATACAGGCCGCCCGAGATCGTGCCGAGCGTCAAACCCCCGCTACCCGCCGGGCCCTGCGCGCCCGGGGTCGCGTAAGACGCGCCATCCGTCGCGGCGGTGCCGCCGCCTGTCAAACAGGTGTTCGCGGTGCCGCCCACCCCGGGCGTCGCGTTGCCCGACCCCGGGCTGCCGCTCATGCCGCTGCCGGTGTCGTAGCCGCCGAGACCGCCGGCGCCGCCGAATTCGGTGCAGGTCGGCCGCGGTCCGCCGGTGCCGCCCGACGATCCGCCGCTGGTGCCGTCGACGCCGGGGTTGCCGCTTGGCGCCTGCGCGGGGCTGACGGCCGCGCCGTCCACGCCCGGGGCGCCGTCGGCGCCGGCGCCGACGCGGATGACGTCGTAGCGGACGAAGAGTCGGCCCGCACCGCCGCCCAGGCGGACACCGTACGCGCTGGCGCCGGGGGTCGTCGGGGCGGTCGCAACGATGGTCAGTCCTTCGATGTGCGTCTCGGTGTCGATCTGCGGCGCGTCGAAGGTGGTGCCGGGCGCGGTGACGGTCGTGACGGCGCTGGCGGAGCGCCGGAACGGGAAGCTGGTGTCGGCGCTGTCGAAACCGCCGTAGATGCTGATTCCGGGTACGACCGAGACCACTTCGTTGTAGTTGCCGCCGCCCACGCAGACGGCCGGGAGGTTGTTTGCGCGCGCCGCGAGGATGCCGTTCCCGATCGTGCTGAACGGCTTCTCGCGCGTGCCCGGTCCGGCGATGCTGCCCAGGGTCGCGGAGACGTAGACACACTGCGCGACGACGCCGTCGCTGCCGTCGCAGTTGTCGTCGGTGAAGTTCGGATCGATCGGGTCGGCGTCCGAGACCTTGTTGCACGTGTACTCGCAGCCGCAGACGCCGGTCGCGGGGTTCTTGTCGAGGTCCCAGGTGCCGGCCGGGCAGGTCGCGCCGCAGACCGGCGCGTCGCTGCCGCCGTCGGTCCCGGGTGACCCATCGCTGCCGCCGTCGGTCGAGCCGGCCGCTCCGCCGGTGCCCGCCGTGCCGCCGCCGGTGCCCGATGTACCGGCCGCGCCCGCCGAGCCGCCCGTGCCCGAAGCCCCAGCGCTCCCGGACACGCCGCCGGCGCCGCCGCGTGAGCCGCCCGAACCGCCGCCGGCGCCGCCCTTGCCGGACGCCATCGGCGAGACGTTTCCGCACGCGATCACGGGCAGGACCCCGGCGAGGGCCAGGGCCGAAAGCAATTTGTTCATCGCTAATTCTCGCCTCAGGCCAGTCACCGAAGCCAGATCATCGGATGGTCGACATCGAATTCTTGAGCCTGGCGTGGAGTACTCTCCCCGCATGGCCGACGCGACGACCGCAGGTCCGAGTTGCCCCATCTGCCGGCGCCCCGTCGGCGACAGCAAGCACTTCTGCCATCTGTGCCGGGCCAACGGCCGCGACGTCCGGTTCGATACGGGGCGCTGCGAGGCCGAGCATCTCGCCACGATGCACACGCACGAAGAGATCGAACGCTTTGACGCGGCCCAGACGATCAAGAACTAGGGCGACGATGATGCGCGCGTGGGGGGCGGCCGCGTTGCTGGTCGGCCTGGCCGGCTGCGCGACCTGGCACCCGGTCACCGCGCCCGACGGGCAGCCGGCGATGGAGGTGCGGTGCCACCACGACCAGTGGCGCTGCGCCGAGAAGGCGGAACGTATCTGCCGTGGCGGCTACGCCGTGCTCGACGACGGCGTCCGCGAGCACACGCTGGTGCGGCCGAACGGTGTTCCGGCGACGCACCAGATGGTGTTCCACGGGTTCATCGTGATCCGTTGCAGGTGATTCGCGTCGCCGCCCTCGCGTGTGCGGTGACCGGATGCAGCACCCTCGTCTTTCATCCGGCCGCGCCGCGATCGCCGGCCGATGTCGTTCCCGTCGAGCTGCAACGAAGCCCCAAGACATGGACGGTCGTGCTCGCAGCCAGCCGCGATCTCCAGTTGCGGCGCATCGCCTGGGTCGATTCGAACGTGGCGCCGTGCCAGGGGGGTCTCGCGCCCGCGACCATCGATGGCGCGCCGGCCGCGCAATTCCAGGGCATCCGGGCCGCGGCGGGCCAGCGGCTGGAGATCGGCTTTCCAGCCGGACCTCCAGAGTGGCCGACCGCTGCGACGCCGACGGCGATCGACGTCGAGGAGGTGCGGCCGGAGGGAACGATCTGTCAGCGGGTTCCGCTGACGGGGCTCCCGCCCGATCAGCAGTGGCACGTTCCCCAGGATTGGGCGGTCCTCGTCGGCGGCGAGTTCGGACTGTCGGTGGATCGGGTCTCGACCACCGCCCGGCCGATCGATCCCGTGCTCGTGTCCAGCCTCGTCGTCGGCGCTGGCCGGTGGATCGGCCGCCTTCGCCTCGAGGCGAACGTCGAGTATGGCGGCGTCATCTGCAGGGGTTGCGGGGTCGCCATGACCCGCGCCGCCGCGGGCGCCGGCGTCACGGGCGTCATCTGGCAGGGCAGGGCGCAGGCCGTCGAGGTCGGCCTGGGGTACCGGCGCTCCTACGAATTCAACGACGACGTGACCTTGGCGTTCAACGGCGCGCGCCTCGCGATCGCCTGGGGTCATACGCCGCCGCCGATCGCAGGGCTGGACTGGAACAGCGCGCGCGCCCTGTTCACGGGCGTCGAAGCATTCACCGAGTGGCAGACGACCGGAGACAGCCGGGTCGCGCCTCAGCTGCTGGTGGGCCTCGGCGTCGTGGTCCACCTGCCGATCCTTTGATTGATCAGCGCGCCCAGTCGGGCAGGCCGTTCGCCTCGGCGTCGCGCTCGACGGCGAAGGCCGCCTGCTCGTAGCGATTGCCGCGGTAGCCGCGGCGCGCGAGCTCGGCCAGGTACTTCACCCAGAAGACGAAGAAGAACGGGTGGGCCTGGTCCTGGCCGACGTGGACGAATTCGTGGACGCGCGTCAGCGGGCTGGGCGCCGGCGTGTCCCAGTAGAAGATCAGGACGATGAACGGCAGCGGCAGCGTGAACGCGGCCCACTGACGGCGGGCGAACCAGCGGCCGATCGGCCCGCCGACGATCAGCTCGACGACTTTTTTGTCGATGGCCGGCTGGCGGAGACGAAGTCGCGAGAGCATGTGGGCGGCCGCGGTCGGCCGCGTCGGCGGACGACGAGGCCGAACCCGGCCAGCATAACCACGAACAGGCCGAACGGCGCATGATCGGAGCCGCTGTCGATCGCGCAGGCGCAGCCGCCCGACGCCTCGCCAGGTCCGGCGCCCGTGCCGCCGCTGCCTGTCGCGCTGGTGCCGCCGGCGCCCGTGATGTTCGAACCGCCGCTGCCAGTGACGTTCGAACCGCCGCTGCCGGTGACGTTCGATCCGCCGGTTCCGGTGGCGTCCGTGCCGCCCGTTCCGGTCGCGTTCGTCCCGCCGGTTCCGGTCGCGTTCGTCCCGCCGGTTCCGGTGACCATGCCGTTGCCGCCCGTGCCGGCCGCTGTTCCGCCGGCGCCCGCGGCGCCGCCACCAGCACCGCCTCGCCCGGCCGTCGAACCGCCCGCGCCGCCGCGACCGCCCGCTGCGGAGCCGCCCGTGCCGGTCGTGCCGCCGCGTCCACCCGCGCCCGTCGTGCCGCCCGTTCCGGTCGTGCCGCCGGCGCCCGTCGTGCCGCCGCTTCCGGACGAGCCGGCCGCGCCGTACTCGTACGCGCCGAGATCGGGCGCGACGCCGTTGTACGGTAGCATGACGTTCGTCCCCTTGTCGATGAACTTGCTGGTCCCGGACAGGTGCATGAAGTCGATGTTCGGCAAGCTGCCGTCGGCCTGGCGCGGGCCCATCGCGGGGCTCATTGTTTCGACGGCCATGCCCTTCATGTTGACGCTCGGATCGGTCACGCTGGCGAAGTCGGCGTTCGCGGGCGTCAGCGAAAGATCCCAGCTGTTGAACATCGTGTCCACGCCCCCCATGTTGCTGTTGTTGTTCGGGAAGCCGATGTTGTTGCGCATGATGTGGACCAGGCTGCCGGAGAGGATGATCGTGCCGGTCACGTTGCCGGACGAATCGAAGCTGCTGGCGAGCATGTTGTACTGCGTGCCGTTCTGAAACGACGTGTTGTTGTACCAGGTGTTCCCGCCCGTCGAATGG
>DATFXS010000483.1:0-4114 GCA_035315605.1 Polyangia bacterium | reverse complement strand
GGCCTCCCGCCCCTGAGCGATCGCGAGCCGCCGCGCCAGCTGCAGGGCCGCCTGCACGCCGATCTCGCCGTCGACGGCACGCTCGCGGCGCCGCAGGTCGTCCTTCACGCGCAGGCGGGCGATCTCCGACTCGACAAGACCGCGGTCGGCTTCGGACAGATCGAGGCGACCTACGCGGACCGCCGGGCGAAGGTCGACGCGCGCCTGACATCGGCAGGCGGGGGCACGCTGCGCGCGCTCGCCGAGTTGACCGCCGATCTCGGCTACCCGGCCGTGGCGCGCGGGGTCGACGTGCGGCGCGCGCCCGTCGACGTTCGCCTCGAGGCGCAACGCTTCGACCTGCGCGGGCTGTCGGGCGTGGTGCAGGCGCTGCGAACGGTCGGCGGGCAGCTGACGGGGTCGGCGACGATGCGCGGCACCATCGCGGCGCCGCGGCCCGCGGGGCGGCTGGAATGGACGGACGGTGTCCTGGTGGTGAGCGGCTTCGGCGCTTACCAGAAGATCCACTTGGCCGTTCACGGTGACGAGCACGGGGTGACGCTGGACGAGCTGTCCGCCGCGAGCGGGTCCGGCACCGCGCGGATCACCGGCAACGCGAAGCTGGCGGGCGCCCGCGGCTTCGACGTCGCCGCCGACGCGAAGCTGAATCGCTTTCCGATTCATGGGCAGGGCCAGACGCTGGCCGTGGTTTCGCTGGCGTCGAAGCTGCACGGGCACGCGGCGCTGGACGACACGCGCCTGCGCGCCGACATCGATGACGCCCACGTCGAGCTGACAGACGCGAAGCGCAAGGATCTGCAGTCGCTCGACGCACCCGCCGACATCGTGCTGGTCGAGCGGGGCGCGCCGCTCAACCGGGCGCAGGAAGCCAAGCTGCGCGCGCTGGAGGGTGGAAAAGACGTCCACCCGGCCGGCCGCGCGGGCCGCGGGCCGACCCTGCGCCTCGAGCTGACCGCGCCGCGCCAGCTCTGGGTCAGCGGGAATGACGTGTACCTCGAGCTCGGGCTGTCGCGGGACTTTCACGTGGCGGTGAATGACAAGACCGAGATCTTCGGGCAGGTGACCGTGCACCGCGGTCGCGTCGACGTCTTCGGCCGTCGCTTCGACATCAAGCAAGACTCGACGCTGTCGTTCCACGGGCCGCCGGACCGGCCCGAGCTGGACGTCCGCGCCGAGCACGTCAACACCGCCGAGAACGTCACCGTCCTTTTGACCGCCCGGGGCCCGCTCGACAAGATGACCGTGTCGGTGACGTCGCCGAATCGCCCGGACCTCGGCGAATCGCAGCTTTACACGCTGATCATCACCGGTCATCTCCAGTTCGGCGGCGGCAGCGGGACGACCAGCGCGTCACCGTCCGCCCAGGCCGCTTCGATCCTGGGCGGCGTCCTGGCGTCGAAGCTGCAATCGACGCTGGCGCACCGCCTGCCGCTGGACGTCTTCACGATCGACGTCGGCGGCGAGGGCGTCATGGGGACGAAGCTGGAGGCCGGCCGCTACGTGACCGACAGGTTGTACGTCGGCTACATCGGCCGGGTCGGCTCCGATCCGACCCGCTACCAGAATCGCAACGCCGTTCACCTCGAGTACCAGATCACCTCCCGCTGGGAGATCGAAGGCGAATACGGCGACCTCGGCACTGGCACCGCCGATCTGATGTGGAAGAAGAATTACTGACCGCGCAAAATGCGATGGCCCGCGCAGTTTTTGCTAACGCCCCGAGTCCTCGCCTCACAGATTTCTGAGCCTGTCTTTCGTCGGTGGGCGTGATAGGTTTTCCGTCGGTCCGCCCCCCTGTCCCAAAGGAGCTTAAGTCATGCCTTTAGGTCGGCGACGCTCTGAGCCTTCCCGCGCCGAGACTGCGGTCAACCGGCGCATGTTCATGAAAGCGCTGGCGCTCGGCATGTCGGTGCCCGCCGCGATGCGCCTCGCAAAGATGGCGACCGCCGCGACGACCACGGCGCCCAAGCGGCTGCTGGTCGTATTCATCCCGCACGGGACCGCGCCCGAGCACTTCATGCCGAAGGTGACGAACTACAACCCGCTGGCGATGGCGAACTACACCGACTTCGCGCTCGACCAGACCAACGTCAGCATCCTCGCGCCGCTGCAGCCGTACAGGTCGTACGTCAACGTCTACCAGGGCTTCCAGTACCCCGGCGCTGCGGACACGCACACCGGGATCGTGAACTGCCTGTCGGGGACGCAATACACCGACACGACCACGGCGCGCACGAGTTTCGAGCAGGTGATCGCGCAGGCGCTCAAGGTCAAGCCGTTGATCCTCGGCGCCTGCTCGCACATCACGAACGGGCTGGACCTGAACGGGATGCTGTTCTGGAACGGCACGCCGATCGATCCCGAAAAGAACCCGGCCAAAGCGTTCGATGCGCTGTTCGGCAACCTGGGCGCCGCGCCCCCGCCGAACGCGGACGTCCAGTTGAGCAAGGACCTGCAAGCGTTCACCATCTCCGAGATCCAGGGTCTGCAGACGACCTTGCAGGGCCTCACCACCGAGGAGACGAAGCTGGCGACGCACCTCGCGTCGGCCCAGCAGGTGCTGGCGGACCAGAACACCGTGATGCCGCCGTCGGCCTGCACCATGAAGCCGATGCTGACCAGCGTCGAGATGGTCCGCTCGCAGAGCAATGGCAACGTGCCGGATCCGGGCGGCGGCAACGACTACTTTTACATGGAGAAGAACTTCCCGCTGCTGTTCGCGGCGCAGCTGGAGCTGGTCACGCAGGCGATCATGTGCAACGCCGCGCCGGTGATCGGTTTGATGCCGATGTACGCGACCTGCAACTTCGACTTCACCTTCGCGAACGCGCCCGGATCGCACCACCTGACGCTGTCGCACACGACGCCGGGCTGGAACACGACGCCCCCCTACGGCCAGTACAACTCGCCCGTCGACATCGCGAACCTGAACCCGATGACGAGGATGCCGTTTGCGATCGCGCAGAAGTGGTTCTGGACCCAGCTCGTCACCAAGGTCATCGCGCCGCTGGCGACGACCGACGATCCGGCCGCGCCCGGGACCAAGATCCTCGACAACACGCTGATCTACGTGATGAGCGAGATCGGCGACGGAAACGATCACAACCGCGTCAGCGAGATCCTCTACCCGCAGACGCCCGACAGCCTGCCGCTGGTGACGATCGGCAAGGCGGGCGGGGCGATCACCGCCGGGCAGGTGGTGCAGTTCCCGGTCGCGGACAAGTCCACCGCCGGCAACGTCAATCGACCGGCGGCGGACCTGTATCTGACGATCGCGAAAGCGATGGGGGTGGCGAACGCCACCTTCCCCGGTATGACGGGTGTGGTGCCGGGGGTGCTGACGTGACCTCGCGCCTGACAATGGCGGGGCTGGCGCTGGCGGCGGCCGCCGGGTGCGCGGGCGCGGGCCAGGTCGGGACGGGCACGGGGGGCAACTCGGGCCCGGGCTCGGGCGGCATCGGCAACACCAGCGGATCGGCGGGCGGGACGGGCACGGCGGGTTCGGGGGCCGGGACAGGCACGGCGGGCGCCGCCGGATCGTCGAACCCGAACTTCCAGCTCGCCTGCTCCGGGCCGTCGATGGGGCGGCCGTTCCTGCGCCTGCTGACGCCGACGGAGTTGACGAACACGCTGTCCGACGTCTTCCCCGAGGTGAAGGGGATGTGGACCGCGTCGCTGCCGGCGAGCACGATCTCGGCGCACGGATTCGACAACGACGGGTCGGCCCAGGTCGGCGCGCAGCTGGCGGGCGCGATCCGCGACACCGGCGTGGCGCTGGGGACCGCGCTGGTCGGCACGCCGCTGGCGACGATCCTGCCGTGTTCGACCAGCTCGCCGAACCACGCCTGCGCGGAAACCTTCCTCAACAAGTACGGGCAGCGGCTGTTCCGGCGTCCGATCACGACCGCCGAGCACGACAAGTACCTCGCGTTCTTCGACACGTCGATGGGGAAGTCGGACTTCAAGACGGCGCTCAAGTGGATGACGGTCGCCATGATTCAATCGCCGAACACGCTCTACCGGAGCGAGATCGGCACGGACAGCGGCGGTGGCATGCGCCAGCTGTCGCCCTACGAGGTCGCGACCGAGCTCGCCTACACCTATACCGGGTCGA
>DATFXS010000482.1:0-6489 GCA_035315605.1 Polyangia bacterium | reverse complement strand
TAATAGCCGAAAACGCGAGAGGAGCGGCAAGAATGGCTCTGCAACTGGGTGACGTAGCACCGGACTTCGAGGCCGACACCACCCAAGGCCCAATCAGGTTCCACGACTGGATCGACGGCTCCTGGGCCGTCCTGTTCTCCCACCCGAAGGACTTCACCCCGGTCTGCACGACCGAACTCGGCTACATGGCGCGACTGAAGCCGGAATTCGACAAGCGCAACACGAAGATCATCGGCCTCAGCGTCGACCCCGTTTCCAACCACGCGCGCTGGGCGAACGACATCAAGGAGACGCAGGGCCACGCGCCGAACTACCCGATGATCGGCGATCCCGAGCTGAAGGTGGCGAAGGCGTGGGGGATGCTGGGCGCCGAGCTGACCGGGACGTCGCAGGATCGAACCGCCGCGGACAACCAGACCGTGCGCAACGTCTTCGTCATTGGACCGGACAAGAAGATCAAGCTGATCCTCGTCTACCCGATGACAACCGGACGCAATTTCGACGAGGTGTTGCGGGTGATCGATTCGTTGCAGCTGACGGCGAAGCACAAGGTGTCGACGCCGGCGAACTGGAAGCACGGCGAGGACGTCATCATCGCGGGGTCGGTCTCCGACGAAGAAGCGAAGAAGACCTACCCGGCGGGCTGGAAGGCGCCGCGCCCGTACATCCGGATCGTTCCGCAGCCGAAGTAACGGTCAGCCGCGCGAGCGCGGCTGCCAGCGATAACGCGCGAGTGAGAGGGTGCCGCCCACGAAGCGGACGCCCTCTCGCTGGAGCAGATGTCCCTGCAGCTCGTCGTGGCCGAGGGCGTCGGCGCGCAGGCTGATCTTGCCGGCCGCGTTCACGACCCGGTGCCAGGGGACGTCGCTGTGGGCGGGCAGCTCGTGCAGCGCGCGGCCGACGAACCGCGCCTGGCGCGGCAGCCCCGCCAGCATCGCGACCTGGCCGTACGTCGCGACGCGCCCCTTCGGGATGCGCGACACGACCGCGTAGATTCTCCGATATCGATCCGATCGCGCGGGCATCGCGGTGGTAAGCCTACGCCATCGACATGGCGACGTCCGACGAGTACGAGGGGCCGCTCGCGCGCAACTACGACGCCCTCTATGGCGTCATGCGCGATCCGTCGGGCGACGCCGCGTTCTATCGTTCGCTGGCCGAGGAGGGGGGCGGCCCGGTTCTGGAGCTGGCGTGCGGGACAGGGCGGGTGCTGCTGCCGATCGCGGCGCTCGGGATCCCGTGTGTCGGCGTCGACGCGTCGCCCGCGATGCTCGCGGTGTTGCGCGCCAAGAACCCCCCCCCGAACCTCGAGCTGGTGGAGGGACGGATGGAGAGCTTCGACCTCGGCGATCGGCGATTCCGACTGATCACCTGCCCGTTCCGCGCGTTCCAGCACCTGCTGGACGTGCCGGCGCAGCTCGCGGCGCTCGCGAACGTCCGGCGGCACCTCGCGCCCGGCGGCGCGTTCGCGTTCGACGTCTTCGATCCGAAGCTGGCCTGGCTGGCGGCGCCCGCCGAGACCGAGCGCCTCGACGCCACCTTCACGATCGATGGCGTCGAGACGCGCCGCTTCGCGCGGACGCGCGCCGAGCAGGGCGCGCAGATCCTCGAGGTGACATTCCGATTCGAACCCGCTCAGGGCGCCGGCAACACGACGGTGCGCCTGCGCTGGTTCTACCGCTACGAGCTGGAGCACCTGCTCGCGCGCGCCGGCTTCACCGACCTGACCCTGTACGGGGGCTACGACCGGCGGCCGTGGCGCCCCGAAGGGGAGACGGTGATCGTCGCGCGCGCGAGCTGATTGCCCGCGCCGTCACGCGCCCGGACAGGCGACGAAGGTGTCGCAGCTGACGAAGCTGCTGGAATTGTTTCCGGTGCGGCTCGCCTGGCAGCTGTCGATGCCGGCGCCGCCCGTCAGCGTGTTGTGGTTCTGGCAGTCGCGCAACGTGTCGCTGCCGTCGCCGCCGTCGAGCCGGTCGTCGCCCGCGCCGCCGGCGAGCATGTCGTTGCCCGCGCCGCCGAACAGGCGATCCTGGCCCTGTCCGCCCGACAGGAAGTCGTTGCCCGCGTCGCCCATGATCACGTCGTCTCCGTCCTCGCCGAACAGCCGATCGTTGCCGTTGCCGCCCGAGATGCTGTCCTGGCCGCTGCCGCCGAAGATCTGATCGTCGCCGTCACCGCCCGTGATCACGTCGTCGCCGTCGCCGCCGAAGATGATGTCGTTGCCGCCCATGCCGTCGATCCGGTCCTGCCCGCCCAGCCCGACGATGCAGTCGGCGCCGGCGGTCCCGGTGATGACGTCGTTGTTCGGCGTCCCGATGATGACGTGCAGGCCGGAGGCGCGGCAGAACGCCACCGGATCGGCCGGTGAGGCGGTCAGCGCGGACGCCGTCGTCGCCTCGGTGTCGTTTTCTTCGTCGCCGCACGCCGCGATCCCCGAAAGTGCGAATGCCAGCGCCACCACCGTCCCCGTCGAGCCCCTGTTACGCATTCGTAGCCTCCTCCCGAAACGTTTTCCGCTTCCGCCAAATTGAACAGTCCCCGCACAGCGTCAACGCGGCGCGGGCGAAATCAGGCCGGCGCCTGTCAGCGGCGCGCGCAGTCGTCGCCCAGCAGCTCGCGCCAGCCCTTGTCCAGCGACGACACGGCCCGATTGAGGCTCTTCATGTCGGTGTCCAGGTGATTTGCGGACAGCGCCCTCAGCTGGGCCGCGAGAGCCGCCGGCGGCACCGCCGGCGGACAGCCGGGCGTGAACGAATGCTCGGCGACGTCGAGCAGCTCGGTGGCGTACGCCTCGGCGTCGTCGTTGAGATCGCGCGGCCAGGTGATCGTGCCGCCGCCCAGCTCGCGCGTCGCGGTCGTGACCTGCCAGCGCAGGGAGGTCTGCGCGCTGCTGCCGCGGCCGCTGCCGAATCCGATTCCGCTCGACGATCGCCCGTCGCTCTCCAGGGCGATTCCTTTCGGCAGCGCCTGGCCGAGGCCGTAGGCGAGGACCGGAAGCGCGTCGAGCTCGCCCAGCTGCAGGAGCATCCAGGCCGCCTCGCGAATCTCGTCGCGCGCCACGGTGCCGTGCTCGCGGTCGATCTTGCGCGCGGTGTCCGTCGCGCGGTGATCGACCGAACCGTTCATCCTGAGCGCGAGGCCGCTGCAGCTCGCGACGCGATAGGCGGATCCGGTCGCGAGATCGAATGCGCGCAGCTCGTCGCAGAAGTTGTAGTGGCCGCGCCGGCCCGACACGACCAGCCAGCCCTCGGTCGGTTTCTTGATCCGCCCGATCGGGAACGCGAGGCTGCGTTCCGCGGTCACGTCCAGGCACTGCCGAAATCGCCACAGTTGCTGGCTCCGGGGCGCCTGGCGCGCGTACGCCGCGCAATCGTCGCTGGTCGGCGGCCGTTCGCGCTTCCACTCGCCGAGCATCTCGCGGTAGCCGTCGCCGCGCAGATTCCGCGCCCGGGTGGCCCGTTCAAGCGCCGCCTCGGCGCGAAGGCGCCAGCCGTCGGTGTCGCGCCCGCACGCGTCGTCGTACGCCGGGCAGAGCAGGGGCGCGAGCCGGTGTTTCGGCGCCGTCTCGAGCGTCAGCGCGCGCCGCACGTCCGGGGCCACCCAGACGTATGGCTCCTTGCCCGCGAGCTCCAGCGCCGAGGCCGCCATCGAGTGGCCGCCGTCCTCCCACCATGTCCGTAGCGCCAGACCGGATTTGGCCTCCACGCCGAGGCTGCCGACGATGCGGAAGCACTCCTGTTCGTCCAGCACCGCCAGCCGTTTCTCGAGCGGCGCCGGGTCGGCGCCGGGCGCGAGCTTCCTGATCTCCTGGTCGAGCGCGTCCAGCGCCTTGGCGGCGGCCGCGTGCGCCGGCGTTCCCGGCTGGCAGGGCCGGATCAGCTCGTCGGCGCTGGCCGGCCGCGTCGCGATGAACGTGCCGCCGCAGACGATCGCGGCGGCGACCGCCCAGGCGCTGGCTCTGTCGCCCACACAGACAGGGACAACGGCAAGCGCGGGGAGGTTCCAGGCGCGGGCCTCGACGCGGTCACGGCGGGAGCGACGCGCGGGCTTCGTCGCATTCGGCGTCGACGCCGGGCGGGTGCAGGAAGACAAGCTCGTCGGACCCGAGCTGGGCGGTGACGGCGGCGATGATGTCGCGCCCGCGCGCGAGCCGCGTCTCCGCGTGCCCGACGGCGCCGCGTCGCTGCGTCCCCGCGGCGTCCAGCCAGCCGTCGACGAGCGTGAAGCGCTCGCAACAGCAGTCGTTCTCGCGGTAGTCGATGCGCGCCGGCTGGCCGTTTCGCAGGATGGTCGCGTGTGCGGCGCGCCGGTAGCGCACCCCGGCCAGCAGCTCGGCGAGGTGGATGGTGGTGTTCGCGTGCTGGCCGACGCCGATCAGCAGCACCTGCCCGTCGAGCGCGCAGGCGCGCCCGATCGGGCTGTCCGGTCCGTGCGGGACGTCGATCGGATGGGGCGCGGTTATCTCGGCCGCCCGCGGGCCGACGGCAGCGAACGCGTGCGGGCTGTCGCTGCGAAGCACGCCGGGCAGCCGCCAGAACATGTCGGCGACGATCCCCATGGCGGTGCACGCCGAGGACGCGGGATCGAACGGCTGATCATCGTCGTCCGCCATGCTCGGCATCATCAGGGTTCCGTCGGGCCAGAGCACGCTCCGGAGCGCGTCGATGAGCCCGCGCGGCCCGTCGTCGACTGGCGCCACCTTCGCGAACGCCGTGTGCACGACCAGCACGCCCGCGGGATCCACGCCGAGCGCTCGTAGCTGCGCCACGAGCTCGTCGCGCGTGATCATCGGACATCCCACCACTTCGACAGGTTGCTCTCGGAGCGACGCGGCTGATTCTGGTAGTGCGAGATGTCGTTGAACAACATCAGGCGCGGGCGCACCGCCGACTTGAAGTCGACCACGTTGAGGCAGGCGGGCGACTGGTCCAGCCGATCGCGGTAACCGCGGGCGTCGAAGCCGAGCAGGCTGGAGAGGATCAGGCGCAGGGTCGCCTTGTGCGATACGACGACGACATTCTGGCCGGCGTGGCGGACGACGATCTCGCGCACGACCGGCAGCGCGCGCGCCAGCACGGCGACGCCCGATTCGCCCGCCTCGGGCGCGAAGGTGAACGGGTCGGCCTCCCAGGCCAGATACTCGTCGGGGTAGCGGGTCTCGACCTCGAGGCGCGTCAGCCCTTCCCAGTGCCCGTGGCTGATCTCGCGGAGGCCGTCGCGCTCGATCGGCGTCAGCCGGTGCGGGCGCCCGATGATCGCCGCCGTCTCGAACGTGCGCGACATGGGGCTGGCGTACACGGCCGCGACGGGCTCGCGCGCGAGCCGGTCGGCGAGAAAGGAGACCTGCTGGCGCCCCTCGTCGGACAGCTCGACGCCGACCGAGCCGGAAAACCGGTCCTCCGCGGTCAACTGGGTGGCGCCGTGGCGCACCAGGAACAGGCGGGTGGCGGTCGTCATCGGTCCATCACCATGAACACGACGATTCTCGCTCGCATGACGAGCGCCATTTTATCAGAGCTGCCGCATGGAGGTTCCCCTCAGCGGCCCGCCTTTTTCCTTACCTCCGCGACGCGCGCCTTCACGATGCGCTTGACCAGCGGCACCGGCAGCGGCGCGGTCAGCGGGAAGCGGACCGTCCCCTTCGCCGTTTCGTAGCCGGACAGATAGAGTCCATGCGCGCGGACCAGCGCCGGCGTGATCGGAAAGAGGCTGGTGTGCTGCTTGAACGCCGCGTACCAGATCAGCATCCTCCCGTCGAGCCGGAAGCCCGGCATCCGGTAGCTGAAGTGCTCGACGGCGCCCGGCGCGGCGGCGCGAACGATCGCTCGAATCTGCTGCAACCGCCTGCGCGCGCCCGGCGGCAGCGCCGCCAGGTAGGCGCGGACCTCGATCATTCGAAGCCCTTGCCGAAGAAGTCGGAGATGTCGAAGTAGACGTCGACGTTCCGGCCGTCCGACGTCGCGATGGTCATCTGGTCGGCGGGCTGCTCCGCGCACTTCGTCAGGCTCTGTTTGCGCAGCCTGCTGCCCGGGTACTTGGCGCGCAGCCAGGCGTGCTCGGCCGCCACGCCGTCCCTCTCGCCGGCCGCGCCGCGGACCACGACGCGCGTCTCACAGGACAGGCCGTCGCCGCCCGCGAACGTCACGCCCGTGGGTCCGGCGGCCGCGGCGCCGCCTCCGCCGGTCCCGGCGCCGGTGGCGCATCCGGTCAGCATCACCGCGATCATCGAGAGGGGAGCTTTCATGCAAGATCGATCTTGCCAGAAACTTGCGGGGACGGGGCCGCGACGGTATCCGCTTGGTTACAGATGAGGTTCGGTCGCCGCCGTGGCCGGCGGGTGTTCCGGTTGCGCTGGCGCGCGCGCGGCGTGCCGCTGGTCGTGATGGGCGCGATCCTGGCCGTGCTGGTGATCGAGGCGGTGCACGAGGCGCGCAAGCCGGGGCCGTGGCAGCGCGTGTTCGCGACGCGCGAAGGGTTGACGGGGCG
>DATFXS010000481.1:0-2551 GCA_035315605.1 Polyangia bacterium | reverse complement strand
CCAGGCGGCGGCGTGGCGGCAACCGGCGGGACGAGCGACAGCGCTCGGGCCGGGGTCAGCCGCGTGGGCGCGGGCGCGGCCGGCGGCTTGGCCGCGGGCGCGCGCCGCTCCATCAAGCGCAGGTGAATCCCGGCGCTGTGCGCGTCCATCTCATGCAGGCGCAGGCGCATCAGCGCGCGCGCGGGCGGAGCCGCCGCGCCGCCCGCCTCGACGGCCATGGACCGGATCTCCGTCACCTCGCAGCGACCCTGCATGACGACCGACCGATCCTTGAGAAAGATGACGAACTGGCCGGCGGTGCCGACGTGGACGTGCGGGAGGGCCGGCACCACCACGTCCGTCTCCGAGGTGAAGCGCGCGAACCGGTCGATGAACTCCTGCTCGGAGCTGCACCGAGTCACGAGCTGGATGACCGCGCCGTCCGATCCCACGTCTGATCGATCGGAGCCTTGGGCTCAGCAATAAAGCTCTTTCCGGAGCGAGATCGTTTGAGCCGTTTTCGGGAATGAGAAGAGCCCACATGTGTAGACATCGGATTTCCGGACGCACAGTTGGTCTGATTTCCCTCGGATTTGCGCTGCTTGCGGCCCTCCCGGCCCGGGCGCAGACGCAGGTGACCCGCTCCTCCTGGGCGGGCACCGCGACCCTACCGAGCTACATGCAGATGTACATCTATGTACCCGCCAAGGTGGCGGCCAAGCCGCCGATCTACGTGTCGTGCCACTCGTGCGGGTCGACCGCGACCGGGCAGATCGGCAACATCCCGATGGCCAAGGCGGCGGCCGACGCGCAGGGTTTCATCATCGTCCTTCCGGACAACCCGGGGCGGAACTGCTGGGACGTGGGGACGACGAAGTCGCTCACGCACGACGGCGGCGGCGACACGCAGGCCGTCGCGCTGATGATCAAGTACGCGCTCAAGCAGTACAACGGCGACCCGGCCCGCGTTTACATCATGGGCGGCTCGGGCGGCGCGATGCTGGTGCAGGCTATGCTGGCCGTCTACCCCGACATCATCAGGGCAGGCGCGGCGCGCGCGGGCGTACCGGCGGGATGCTGGGCCGACGGCTACTCGGACAGCAATCAGTGGAGCAACAACTGCGCGGCCGGCAACACGACGCACACGGCGCAGCAGTGGGGCGACATGGTTCGCGCGATGTATCCGGGCTACAACGGACACCGGCCGCGGCTTCAGACCTATCAGGGCGACGCCGACACGACCATCAGCTACAAGAACACGGGCGAGGCGATCAAGGAGTGGACGAACGTCCTCGGTCTGTCCATGACGCCGACGTCGATGGACACCGGGTACAAGACAGCGCAGGCGACCTGGAACCGCCAGTTCTGGAAGAACTCGTGCAGCCAGCAGGTGTTCGAGGCCTGGACGGCACCGGGCGCCACGCACTCGATGTCTTACGAGGAAGCCGAGATGCTGAAGTTCTTCGGCCTCATGTCGGCCGGGCAGCCCGATCCCGAGATGGATTGCGGTAGCACCGGCACGGGTGGCGCGGGCGGCGCGGGTGGCGCGACCGGAACCGGCGGCGGTGCGGGTGGCGCGAGCGGCGGCCGCGGCGGCGCGGGCGGAACCGGCGGCGGTGCGGGCACGCAGGGACGCGGCGGCGCCTCGGGCAGCGGCGCCGGTGGAACCGGCGGCAGCGCCGGCGGAACCGGTGGCACGAGCCAGGGCACCGGCGGCGCGGTCGGCGCCGGCGGCAACCAGGGCAGCGGCGGCAGCGCCGGCGGAACCGGTGGCACGAACCAGGGCACCGGCGGCGCGACCGGAAGGGGCGGAACGACGGGCAGCGCCGGATCGATCGGCACCGGCACCGGCGGTGTCGGCAGCGGCGGAACCACCGGCACCGGCGGGACGAGCGACACGCAGGGCGCGGCCGGATCGAACCCGACTGGCGGCAACACCGGAAGCGGCGGCTCGACGGTGCCTCCGGAGTCAGGGCCGGCCGGCTGCACCTGTGCGATCGTTGGCGGCACCGGCCGCTCCGTCGCGCAGGCGGCTCCGCTCCTGCTCGTCGCGCTCGGCCTGATTGTCCGTCGGCGACGGCGATCACGCCGCTGACGGCGCCAGAGACCTCGGCGGAGCTGGGTCAGTCCAGCCCGCCGCGGCAGATCCGGCAGGGGTCGTGGGAGCTCGTCGTCCGATCGGCGTGCAGCGTGTTTCCGTCGTGGTCAGCGCAGATCGCTTCGTCGGAACAAGCGTATGCCGCCGCCTCGCCGCACGACGCCAGCTTCCGGCAGCCGTTCAACCTCAAGGTCGCGCAACCGACGAGCTCGACGGCGAGAAGGGCGATCCAGATCGCAGCTCGCATCGGCCGCTTACCACGCACCATTCGTGAGCGTCGGTGCTTCGGCCGTGCCAACCCCTCGGCCACGGATCCCGGTCGCCGGCGACCCGTGCCCGCGGGAAAATTGCCCCGTGCCGGGGCGATTCGCCCCTGACGTTTTTTCGGCGAGCCGCCGCAGCGAGCGCCACAAATGGGCCGGCGCCCTGCGCCGCGGACCTCAACCAGCTCGCCCGTCCAGGAGAACCCATGCA
>DATFXS010000480.1:0-4170 GCA_035315605.1 Polyangia bacterium | reverse complement strand
CGCCAAGGACGCCTCCGGCAGCGTGATCGGCGAGAAGCGCTGGGATGCGAGCGCCGGCTTCGGGCATGAAGCCGCCCTCGGTCAGATCGTCGATTGGGTCAGGACGCGCTACGCCCGCGATCACCGGCTGGCCGCCGTCGGCCACCGTGTCGCGCACGGGGGCAGTGATTACGCGACGCCCATCCGCGTCGACGCGGCGCTGATCGCGAAGCTCGAGACGCTGATCCCGCTCGCGCCCCTGCACCTGCCCCACAACCTGGCGCCGATCGAGGTGCTGCTGACGCGCGCGCCGGAGCTGCCGCAGATCGCCTGCTTCGACACGGCGATGCACCGCACCTACCCGGAGCTGGAACGTTGGTTCGCGCTGCCGAAGGAGCTGCACGACGCGGGCGTGCGGCGTTACGGATTCCACGGCCTTTCGTACGAGTACATCGCGGGCGTCCTGCCGCAATACGACCCGCGCGCCGCCGCGGGCAAGACGGTGGTGCTTCACCTCGGCAGCGGCGCGAGCATGTGCGCGCTGGCGGCGGGCCGGAGCATCGCGAGCACGATGGGCTTCACGGCCCTCGACGGGCTGCCCATGGGGACGCGCTGCGGGGCGCTGGACCCCGGCGTGATGCTCTTCCTGATGCAGGAGCGCGGGATGAACGTGGACGCCATCGAGGCCCTCATCTACAAGCAGTCGGGCCTGCTCGGCGTCTCGGGCGTCTCCAACGACATGACCGTGCTGCTCGCGTCGAGCGAGCCTCGCGCGGCGCTGGCGGTCGACCTGTTCGTGCATCGCATCGGACGCGAGCTCGGCTCGCTGGCGGCGGCGCTCGGCGGGCTGGACGCGATCGTCTTCACGGCCGGCATCGGCGAGCACGCCGCGCCCGTCCGCGAACGGGTCTGCCGGAAAGCGGCCTGGCTGGGCATCGAGCTGGACGCGGACGCCAACGCCGCGCACGGGCCGCGCATCAGCACGGCGGCCAGCCGGACGGCGGCCTGGGTGATCCCGACCAACGAGGAGATCGTGATCGCGCGCCACACGCGCGCAGTGCTGGCGGGAGGCTGACATCATGAGCCGCGCCCCGGTCTTCCTTGGGTTGGCGATTGCCGGCTGCGCCGTCGGTCCCGACTTCAAACATCCGGAGACGGCCGTCGCGGCCAGCTGGACCAGCGGTGATGCGCGCCTCGCGCCCCAGACCGCCGACAGCCAGTGGTGGAAGTCGTTCAACGACCCCGCCCTGGATCACCTGGTCGACCTCGCCTACCGGCAGAACCTCCCCCTCCAGATCGCCGGGCTGCGCATCGTCGAGGCGCGCGCCCAGTTCGGCGTCGCCACCGGCATGCAGTTTCCGCAGAAGCAGCAAGTGTCCGCCGACCTGACCGCGATCGGGCTGACCAAACCGATCTCCGACATCACGATGTTTCCCCGAAATCTTCTCAGCTATCAGGCCGGCTTCGACGCGGCCTGGGAGCTGGACTTCTGGGGCAAGTACCGGCGCGGCGTGGAGGCGGAGGGCGCGACGCTGCTCGGCTCCGTCGCCGACTATCAGTCGGCCCTGGTCTCGCTGTCGGCCGAGGTGGCGCGCACATACGTCGCCATCCGCACCTCCGAGGTGCTGATCCGGCTGGCCCAGGAGAACGCCAAGGTTCAGGAGGGCGGGCTCGACATCGCCCAGTCGCGGTTCAAGAACGGCGCGACGTCCGAGCTGGATCCGACCCAGGCGACGACGCAGCTGGAGAGCACCCGCGCCACGATCCCGCAGATCCAGATCAGCCTCTCGCAGCAGCGAAACGCGCTCGCTACGCTGCTCGGACAGCCAAGCGGGACGATCGAGGCGCTGCTGGGCGGGCCCCAGGAGATCCCGAAGCCGCCTGCCAAGGTGGCGGTGGGCGTGCCCGCCGAGATGCTCCGCCGCCGTCCCGACATCCGCAGCGCCGAGCTGGCGGCGGCGGCGCAGTGCGCCCGCATCGGCGTGGCGAAGGCGGAGCTGTATCCGAGCTTCTCGTTGCTCGGGACGATCGGCCTGCGCGCCCTCAACAAGGGGCCGGGATCGCACAACCTGTTCACGACCGACGCCATCAACTACAACGCCGGACCCAGCATCAGCTGGCCCATCCTGAACTACGGCCGGCTGACGAACAGCGTCCGCGTCCAGGATGCGCGCTTCCAGCAGGCGCTGGTCGCTTACCGCGACACGGTGCTGAGGGCGGCGCAGGAGGTCGAGGACGCGCTGGCCGGATTCCTGAACGCCCAGCAAGCGATGGTGTTCGAGCAGAACGCCGTCACGTCCGCGAAGCGTTCCGTCGAGCTGGCGCTGGTCGCCTACCGCGAGGGCGCGACCGACTTCCAGCGCGTGCTGGACGCGCAGCGGTCGCTGCTGCAGGAGCAGAACGCGCTGGCCCAAACGACCTCGTCCGTCGCCACCAACCTGGTCGCGCTCTACAAATCGCTGGGCGGCGGCTGGGAGCCGCGCGAGGGCCAGCCGGTCGTGCCGGTCGAGACGCAGGAGGAGATGAAGCAGCGAACCTGGTGGGGCGAGGTGCTTTCGAAGCCACGGTCGCCGGAGACCGCGAACACCCCACCGGCGGGAAAGCAATAGGAGTCGGCCATGGTGAAGAAGCCGTCGAAGCGGGGCTGGAAGTGGATCGGCATTGGCGCGGCGATCGTGATCGTCGCGTTCATCGGCGTCCGGTACATGATCAAGCGGCACAACCGTCTGCCCGAGGGGATCGCGTCCGGCAACGGCCGGATCGAGGCGACGCTGGTCGACATCTCCGCCAAGGAAGCGCTGCGCGTGAAGGAGATTCGCGTTCAGGAAGGCGCGATCGTCAAGCCGGGCGAGGTGCTGGTGCAGATGGACACCGACACGCTGGAGGCGCAGCTGGCGGAGGCGAACGCCACGGTGCAGGCGGCCGAGGAGAAGCTGGCCGCCGCCCGGGCCGGCATCGTCAAGCAGAAGAGCGAGATCGACCTCGCCGACGTCGAGGAGACCCGCTCGAAGCGCCTGGTCGAGCAGGGCGCCGGCTCGCAGCGTGAGCTGGACGTGCGCAAGACGAAGGCCGAGACGACGCGGGCGCAGCTGGGCGAGGCGGAGGCGTCGCTGGCGACCGCCACCCAGAACGTGGAGGTCGCGAAGAAGCAGGCCGCGACGGTGCAGACGCGGATCGACGACGCGACCCTGCGCTCGCCCGTCATCGGCCGGGTGCTGTACCGGCTGGCGGAGCCGGGCGAGGTGCTGGCGCCGGGCGGCAAGGCGCTGACGCTGGTGAACCTGGACGACGTCTACATGGAAATCTTCCTGCCGTCCGAACAGGCCGCCGCGGTCAAGGTGGGCGCCGAGGGGCGCGTCACCGTCGACTACCTGCCGAAGCGCTCGGTGGCGGGCCAGGTCAGCTTCGTGTCGCCGGAGGCGCAGTTCACGCCCAAGCAGGTCGAGACCAAGAGCGAGCGCGAGAAGCTGATGTTCCGCGTGAAGATCCAGCTGCCCAAGGAGGTGGTCGGGCAGTACATCGAGCGGATCAAGACCGGCGTCCGCGGCGTCGGCTACGTCAAGGTCAAGGACTCGGCGGTCTGGCCGGCCAGGTTGCAGAACGTCATCAACCCGGGCCCGGCCGTCGGGTCGTTGACCCAGTGATGGCGGAGATCGCTCGATGGCGTCGCCTGCTTTGGCCTTAGCTCCGACCGTCGGCGGCGACCGGCCGGTCGTCTCCATCAAGAACGTCACGCACCGCTACAAGAAGGTCGTCGCGCTGGACGACATCTCGCTCGACATCCCGACCGGCATCATGGTCGGCATCGTCGGCCCCGACGGCGTGGGCAAATCGACGCTGATGGCGCTGGTGGCCGGATCCAAGAAGATGCAGGAGGGCGAGATCACCGTCCTCGACGGCGACATCGCCGAGGCGCGCCACCGGCGCGCCGTCGGCCCGCGCATCGCTTACCTGCCGCAGGGTCTCGGCAAGAACCTCTACCTCGAGCTGTCCGTCTACGACAACATCGACTTCATGGCGCGACTGTTCGGGCTGTCGCCCGGCGAGCGCCGCACGCGCGTGCCGCAGCTGCTGGCCGCGACCGGCCTGGCCCCGTTCGCGGGCCGTCCCGCCGGCAAGCTGTCGGGCGGTATGAAGCAGAAGGTCGGCCTCTGCGGCGCGCTGGTCCACGATCCCGACCTTCTGATCCTC
>DATFXS010000479.1:0-11262 GCA_035315605.1 Polyangia bacterium | reverse complement strand
GATGGAGGAGTACTCGCGCACGCCGGAGGGCGCGCTCTACACCTACGAGTGGACCCTGCCCGAGAAGCTGGCGCGCGTGACGGGCGGCCAGACGACCTTCAAGTGCCCGATGCACGAGGAGCCGCTGCGCCTGATTCCGCCCGAGTGGCGCGAGCGCGCGCTGACCGACCTGGGGCTCAACCCCGCCGGCAAGCCGCACGTTCACATCGAGGGCGACCTGGATCCCGCCTGCCGCCTGATCTTCCGGGAGCTGATGGCCGAGCACAAGGGCGACTGGGCCGAGGTGGTCAAGCACGTCCAGGTGCGCCGGCTGATTCTGTCCGAGCAGGACCGCGTCGGCATCGGCACGTTCCAGCCCAAAGACGAGAAGAACCAGGACTCGACGGAGCTGACCGGCGACATCAACTACCGCAAGATCGCCGAGTTCGGTTCGGACAGCGATCCGCGCGCGTTCAACTTCGACGGCGAGTTCAACATCGCCAACCGCGGCGTCATCGAGTTCATCGAGGTGCTGAAGCTGGACGTCGCGTTCCTCTACGACCTGCTGGGCGCGTCGCAGGAGCACAAGATCAAGCCGAAGAAGTTCGCGCAGACGGACATCGACGAGGTGATCCTCGGCCACACCAACGAGGCCGAGTACAAGAAGCTGCTGTCGAACGAGTTCATGGAGGCGCTCCGCGACCGTACGGTCAAGATCGACATCCCGTACATCACGCGTATCTCCGAGGAGCAGCGGATCTACGCGAAGGACTACAACGCGGGGAAGATCCGCGGGAAGCACATCGCGCCCCACACCCTGGAGACGGCGGCGATGTGGGCGGTCCTGACGCGGCTCGAGGATCCGAAGAAGCACCAGCTGTCGCTCGTGCAGAAGATGAAGCTGTACGACGGCAAGACGCTGCCCGGCTTCACCCAGGACAACATCAAGGAGCTGCGCAAGGAGGCGATCCGCGAGGGGATGGACGGGATCAGCCCGCGCTACATCCAGGACAAGATCTCGAACGCGCTGGTCAGCGATCGGGGCGAGGGGTGCGTCAATCCGTTCATGGTGATGAACGAGCTGGAGTCGGGGCTGCGCCACCACTCGCTGATCACCAGCGACGAGCAGCGCCGCCACTTCGGCGTGCTGTTGGGGCTGGTCAAGCAGGAGTACGAGGACATCGTCAAGAACGAGGTCCAGCGCGCGATCAGCGCGGATGAAGAGGCGATCGCGAAGCTGTGCGCCAACTACATCGACAACATCAAGGCCTACACCCAGAAGGAACGGGTCAAGAACAAGTACACCGGCCAGGACGAGGAGCCGGACGAGCGGCTGATGCGGTCGATCGAGGAGAAGATCGACATCCCCGATTCGCGCAAGGACGACTTCCGGCGCGAGATCATGAACTACATCGGCGCGCTGGCGATCGAGGGGCGGCAGTTCGACTTCCGCACCAACGAACGGCTGCAGAAGGCGCTGGAGCTGAAGCTGTTCGAGGATCAGAAGGATTCGATCAAGCTGACGTCGCTGGTCAGCGCGGTGGTCGACCGCGACACGCAGGAGAAGATCGACGTCGTCAAGAATCGGATGACGCGGAACTACGGCTACTGCGAGATCTGCGCGACCGACGTGCTGAACTTCGTGGCCAGCATCTTCGCGCGCGGTGACGTGAAGGATTGAGCAAGGACGAAATGGACGCACACGATCGCGCAACGCTAGAGGCGCTCCCGGCCGTCAACGTCGAGGTGAACGGTCAGGCGGCGGCCCTGCTGGTGAAGTTGATGGGCGACTTCGCCACCGAGCAGCCGATGGCGGTGCTGACGCGCGCGCTCGGCGTCCTGGAGCAGGCGGTGTCAGCCAAGGCGAAGGGGCAGCGCCTCGGCATCTACGATCCCAAAACCGGACGGTTCGTCGACCTGGTGGTGTAGATGGCGCTGCGGATCGATCCCGATCACCGCCGGTTCCGCGACATCGTTCGCGGGAAGATCAAACAAGACCTGCGCAAGTACATCTCGCAGGGTGAGCTGATCGGGCGCAAGGGGAAGGATCTGGTGTCCATCCCGCTGCCCCAGATCAACTGGCCGCGCTTCCGCTTCGGCAGCAAGGATCGGGGCGGCATCGGGCAGGGGCCGGGCGACGTCGGCGACAGCCTGGGCAAGGGCGATCCGAACGCCGACGGCCCGGGCAAGGCCGGCGACCAGGCGGGCGAGCACGCGCTGGAGGTCGAGCTGTCGCTGGAGGAGCTGGCGCAGATCATGGGCGAGGAGCTGCAGCTGCCGCGCATCGAGCCGAAGGGCAAGCAGCGCATCATCGCGCAGAAGGACAAGTACGTCGGCATCCGCCGGGCCGGGCCGGAGTCGCTCCGCCACTTCAAGCGGACCTTTCGCCAGGCGCTGCGCCGGCAGATCATGACCGGCCAGTACGATCCGGAGCGCCCGATGATCGTCCCGGTGCGCGAGGATCGCCGCTACCGATCCTGGCGGACGACGCCGATGCCGCAGTCGAACGCGGTGATGATCTTCATCATGGACGTTTCGGGGTCGATGGGCGACGAGCAGAAGGAGATCGTGCGGATCGAATCCTTCTGGATCGACGCCTGGCTGCGCAGCCAGTACAAGGGCCTGGAGTCGCGCTACATCATCCACGACGCCGTCGCGAAGGAGGTCGACCGCGACACGTTCTTCCGGACCCGCGAGTCCGGCGGCACCATGATCTCCAGCGCCTACAAGCTGTGCGCCAAGATGATCGACGACGACTTTCCGCCCAGCGAGTGGAACATCTACCCGTTCCATTTCTCCGACGGCGACAACTGGTCGGTGGACGACACCGTCCAGTGCGTCGAGCTCCTGAAGACGCAGATCCTGCCCAAGGTGAACCTGTTCTGCTACGGCCAGGTCGAGAGCCCCTACGGATCGGGCCAGTTCATCAAGGATCTGAACGAGAACTTCGACGAGGACGACAGCCTGGTCGTCTCCGAGATCAAGGGGAAGGACGCGATCATGGAGTCGATCCGCGACTTCCTGGGCAAGGGCAAATAGGGATGGCCCAGCTCCCGGCGTACCTGGCCGACGTGCAGCGCGAGATCGAGCGCCACGGGCGCGAATACGGGCTCGACTTCTGGGACGTCGAGTTCGAGATCCTCGACTACAAGAAGATGCAGGAGGTGGCGGCGTTCGGGGGCTTCCCGGTCCGCTACCCGCACTGGCGCTTCGGGATGGAGTTCGAGCACCTGACGAAGAGCCACGTCTACGGCCTCTCGAAGATCTACGAGATGGTGATCAACAACAACCCCGCCTACGCCTACCTGCTGGAGGGGAACTCGCTGGTCGACCAGAAGATGGTGATGGCCCACGTGCTGGGGCACGTCGACTTCTTCAAGAACAACTATTTTTTCTCGAAGACCAACCGCCGGATGATCGACGGCATGGCGAACCACGCGACGCGCGTGCGCCGCCACATCGAGCGGCTCGGCATCGAGAAGGTCGAGGCCTTCATCGATTCGTGTCTTTGCCTCGAGAACCTGATCGATCCGATGTCGCCGTTCATCGCCCGCAAGGCGCCGGTCGAGCGGGATCGCGACAAGGTCAAGGCGGCCGAGGAGAAGGCGCCCGAGATCCCGCGCATCCGCGCCAAGTCCTACATGGACAAGTTCATCAACCCGCCCGACTACCTGGAAGAGCAGAAGCGAAAGATGGAGCGGGAGCGGGATCGGCCCAAGAAGAACCCGCTCGAGCCCGAGCGCGACGTGCTGATGTTCCTTCTACAGAACGCGCCGCTCGAGCCGTGGGAGCGCGACATCCTGGAGATCGTGCGCGACGAGGCCTACTACTTCGCGCCGCAGCGCCAGACCAAGATCCTGAACGAGGGCTGGGCCGCCTACTGGCACAGCCGGATCATGACCGAGCGCGCCCTCAAGGTGAGCGAGATCATCGACTACGCCGACCACAACGCGGGCGTGCTGGCGACGGCGCCCGGGCAGTTCAACCCGTACAAGATCGGCATCGAGCTTCTGCGCGACATCGAGGAGCGCTGGGACAAGGGGCGCTTCGGCCGCGAGTGGAACGAGTGCCAGAATCTCGACCAGCGGCGGGCCTGGGACAAGCGGCTCGGCCTCGGGCGCAAGAAGATCTTCGAGGTGCGCAAGCTCTACAACGACGTCACCTTCATCGACGAGTTCTTCACGCCCGACTTCTGCGAGCGCAACAACTTCTTCTCGTTCTCGCTCAACGATCGCTCCGGCAACTACGAGATCGACTCGCGCGAGTTCGAGAAGATCAAACACAAGATGCTGTTCTCGCTGACGAACTTCGGTGATCCCTTCATCTTCGTCGAGGATTCGAACCACGACAACCGCGGCGAGCTCCTGATGCGACACCGCCACGAGGGGACGGACCTGCAGATCGATCACGCGCGCGCGACGCTGACGTCGCTGGTCCGGATCTGGCGGCGCCCCGTCAACCTGCTGACCGTGGTCGAGGGCAAGCAGAAGCTGTTCCGCTTCGACGGCAAGGAACAGGTCGAAAAATCGATCGGAAATTGATCACCCACCGGCGCCCGCATCGAAGGGCTCGGGGACGGAGACGGTGTGGTCGCCGACGAGGTTCCCGCAGCAGCTGCTGCTGATCGCCTGGAACACGACGTCGAACGAGTAGCCGTCGCCGCTCATCAGGACGACGCGCACGCGGCAGGTTCCTGGCTCGCTGGTGGTGACGACGATCTGGCCCGAACCGCCGTCCATCGCTGTGCACGGCGCTGCCGTCGTCAGGCTGGCGATCGGGCTCGATTGCGCCGCCTTCAGCATCACGATGGCGCTGCCGCCGCCGCTCGGACAGCTGCACGGCGCCAGGCACCCGACGGCGGTCAGCGACGCGACGACCAGCGTCGCCGAGACGAGGGCAAATGCGGTCAGGCGAAGCATCGAATCATCCGGTCAGCAACCCGAGGCATCGGGGCACGGCCACTGATCAATGCCGTCGCAGTTCCAGGTGCGGTTGCCGGCAGGGTCCGGTAACGAGCAGACGCAGTAGCCGGTCGGGACGAAACCGCCGCGGTCGATGTAGACGCCGCCGGGCAGCCCGCCCGAGCTGTTGCAGACCACGCAGTGATCGACGGTGCAGGCCGCCGATTCCCGCGGCGGCTGGGCCGGGCATGTCGGGTTGCCCGTCCGGGACGAGTCGGGCGGAAGCTTGTAACAGGAGTAATCCTTCGCCGGGTCGAAGGCGCAGAGGACCGCCTCGACGTAAACGCCGCCGGTGCAGGTCTCCGACTTCGCGCCCTGGCCCTCGACCCCGCAGGGCTTGTAGCAGAGCTGCGGGTCGGTCGCGGTGCATCCGCATGCTCTGATCGGCGGAACACCGCCAGCGGTCGTCAGGCCTGCGCAAGCGGGGCTGAATGTGGTGCCCCCGGTGCCGGCCGCGCCCGATGATCCACTGCTGCCCGCCGCGCCGCTGGTGCCCGGCGTACCTCCGCTCGGGACGCAGGGTCCGGCGTCGATCAACACGGGGCTGGAGGCGTCGCTCACGCCGATGGCGCCCTGGCAGCGCCCGGTGCCGTTTGCGGCGAACTCGACGCTGAACGAGTAGGTCGCGCCGTTCGGGAACACCACCTGGACCTGGCACGTTCCGGCGCTGAATCGAGTCACGTTGACGTAGCTGGTGCTGCCCGCGTGCGCGGCGCACGAACTGTTGTCGGTCGTGAACGTGGCGCTCGTGACGTCCCCGGCGTCAGGCAGCGCCACGCTGATGGTTTCGTTGCCGCAATGGGGGCTCGTGTGTCCGCCGCATCCCGAGGCAGACAGCGGCGCGATCACGAGCGCCGTGACGGCGATGGCCTTAACCAAGGATAAGCGGGACATCGGACCTCCGATGGTCGGTTGCATCGGAGAACGAACCGGGCCGGGCGGCGCGACGAAAAAAACCCTTCGGAACTCAATCCGCGACGGACGCGCGTCACGGAAGCCGCACGAGCCAGACGTCGAAGCTCGGGGTGGACGGATCGATGGACTGGTACAGCGCGAGCATCCGGCTCGGCGCTGTTTCGAGCGTGAGCGGACCGTCGAAGTTCAACGGATTGACGCCTCCGCCGCCAACCTGCAGCCCGCCGCTCGGGTCAAAAGTCCCCTCGTCGTCGGCGCCGCTCCCGGCCACGAGACCGCCGTTCCCGTCGGAGACGTAGCGGCGCAAGGCGCCGTCGGAACGGAAGGCGATGGCCGGATCGAAGACCGTCATGGACTGCGGCGGCGGTGGGCATTCGATCCAGGCCCCGAGCATCAAAGCCTTCTTGTCGGCGTACGTCGCCGGCGATGCCGCCGGGCCGTGGGGAAGGTCGCATTGCGCCAGCGCGGACTGGACGTCGGCCGCCGAGTAAGGCGCGGGCTCGAACGGTCCCGCGTCGCTGCCGCCGCCGCCGGTCTCCGGACAGGCGCACTCCCCCCCCGGGCACCCCGAGACCAGGAGCGGTGCGGCGGCGAGCGCGGCGATGATGAGGGGGAGGGCTCGACGCATCACTCGGCCGGGAGAGTGACGAGCCAGATCTCGAGGGTCTGGTCGATGTAATTGATGATCGCGTGCATGCGGCTCGGCGATGCCTCGAGCGTCATCGGGCCGTCGCCGAAGCCGGTCGGGCTGGAGTCACCGCTGGCAACCGCGACCGCGACGGTCGAGTCGCCGTTCGTCGACGAGATGTCGGAAAACGGGAAGGAGTACCTCCCTTGGTTCTGGACGCCGTAGGCGAGCATGAGACCGCCGTTTCCGTCGGACAGGTAGCGTTGCCAGGTCCCATCAGCCATGAACACGAGGGCCGGTGAATAGACCGTGTCGGGCGCCGGCGGACAGTCGATCCAGGCGCCGAGCATCAGGGCCCGCTTTTCGCCGTACGTCGCCGGCGATAGCGCCGGGCCGTGGGGAAGGTCGCACTGAGCCAGCGCGGCCTGCACCTCGGCGCTGGAGAACGCCGCTGGCGCGGCGGGCCCATCGGACCCGGTGCCGGCGTCGATCGAGCTCGGGATGCAGACGTCGCGCGCCTGGTCGCACGCCCAGCCGGGGGCGCACGGGCACTGCTGGTCCTCGGTGATGGCTCGCTGTCCGACGCAGGCGGTGATCGATGCGGCGACAAGCGTCGTGATGATCAGGCGGGACATGGGGCCTCGGTGGGAATGTTTCATCGGAGAACGAACCGGACGGGCAGGCATGACGGAGAAAACTCCCATGGCTCAGAAGTGCCCGAAGAGGTCGACGCCCCCGCCTCCTTCCGGACGGGGTGAGAAGCCGACCGTGACGGGCGCGGGCTCGCCGGTCAGGCGCGGCGAGAGCAGGAGGAGGACGCCCGCGGTCACCGCGATCCCGGAGACGGCGCCAAGAATTCGAGCCTGCTCGTTCCGGCGCTGGATCACCTGGTTTTGCTGGTAGATGTACTGCTGGTTGGCGCTGGACGAGTGCTGGGCCTCCAGCGCGGAACCCAATGCCCAGATCGCACCCGCGCCGGCAACGCCGCCGACGCCGATCAAGCCGATCGCGACCGGCCGTCGCAGAGAGAGGTCGGGCGGATTGGCCGCCGCGGCAAGTTCGGCAGGAGGGGGACTGCGATCGACGAACGTATCCACTTCCTCCTGCGAGAACGGCAGTGAGAACAGCAGCCGGAAGGATTCGTTCGCGGCGCCGCGCGCCTGCGCCGTCGAGGGCCGCGGATGCATGTCGTCCAGGCGCAGCACGTCCGGGGCGGCGTCCATCAGGTACTCCACGTCCGCGTCCGCATTCGCGGCCAGCTTGCGGAGGTAGAGAGGCGAGCTGGCGACCGGACGGATCATTCGCAGCGCCTGGCCGGGCGCGTTGTTGAAGTCCGCCAGGCGAACGCCGCGCGCATCCTCGATGAAGTACCGGCCGGGGTTCGCGCCGGTCAGCTCCAGGCGCCGGCCGAGGGCGGGGCGCAGGTCCAGCAGCGCCGAGGCGGGCGACGGTCCCTTCGCGTAGACGTCGGGGCGGAAGCGTTCGTTCGGGATCGGCGCGTTCGCGCGCTCGACGAAGGCGGCGATCTCGCGATAGCTCACCTGTCCGTCGCCGTTCGCGTCCGCCGCGCCGAGCAGGCCCGACCGCACCTCGTGGCTGAAGACGCCCGCCTGGAACTCGGACCATTCGTGGCTCTCGCGCGCCGACGACGTCGAGAGCAAGAGGCCCACGCCCGGGTGCGACCCGAGGCCGCCCAGCGTCGAGAATCCCTGCGCGTCGCTGCGCTCGCCGCCCGGCCCGCGACTCATCGCCAGGAACACCGAGTAGCAGGCGTCGACGATGAAGTGCGTCTCGGTGCCGCCGACGCGATCGACGATCAGCTGCTCGAGATCGGCGCCGTACAGACGCGCGTCCTCGAGGGTCAGATAGCCGCGTCCGTTCTCGACGTTGCCGTGCCCGGCGTAGACGAAGTAGACGACCGTCGGCACCTGCCGGGCGCGGGCGCGCGCCACGTCCGCGGCCACCTGATCGACGACGTGGGCCAGCTCGTTCCGGCGCGGGTCCTGGGTCTCGGCGGCGGCCTGGGGGTGCAGCCGGCGCGTGCCGTCGTCGAAGCGGCTGAGAAGATACGTCCGGGCGCCGAGGGCGCGGAACAGCTCCAGGTAGGCGGCCGCGTCGTCGTCGGCATAGCGCAGGGGCGCATCGCCGGTGAGGCTGGCGTTGACGCCCACGATGATCGCGAACCGGGCCGCCTCCGGATGGGGCGCCTCGGACGGCGCGCCGGCCGCGGCGGCGGGCGACGCGACGAGGGCGGCGAAAGTGGCGACGGTTGCGAAACCGGCGGCTCTCATCGATCGGCCTCCAGCCGGAGGTCCAATCTCGTCACGTCCGCGCCTGCGACATCGAATCGGATTCCCGGCCCCTGATCGGCGGGCGCGCGCGCCACCAGCGCCTCGATCTCGCGGACGGACATCGGCCGATCCATGAAGACGCCCCACAGCTGAAGGTGCCGTCCGGAGAATCGATGGGTGACCGCCTGCGGCAGCTCGTGGACGGCGTCGTCGCGTTCGATGTCCACGGCGACCGGATTGTCGGCCGGCTTCTCCCAGCCCGGATGGTACCAGTAGACGCGGCGTTCCTCGTCGACGGCGAACACCATCAGGCGCCGCCGGTGCGAGATGTTCGCGTAGGCGAACGCCAGCGCGCTGTCGGCCCGGATCGACGAGGCCTGACGGACCGCCGCCGGCCGCCCGCGCCCCACGTCGTAGACGAGCAGCTGGCTGCCCGGGCTGGCGGCCGTCCCGCGCGGCTGCAGCGTCGGATGCTGCCGCCCGGCGACGATCGCCACCAGCGCGAACGCGCAGGCCGCGGAGGCCGAGAGCGCGAGCGCGAGCCAGCGCCCCGAGGCCCGTTTCGCGGCGCGGGTCGGCGCCAGGCCGAGCCCGCGCGCCAGCCGCTCGTCGCGAGGCAGCGCGCCGCCCGGATCCAGGGCGACGAGGTGAAGGTGGCGTTCGTAGTGGCCGCGGCAGTCCGCGCACGTGACGAGGTGCTCGCGCATCTCGTGCTCGTGGCCGGGGGTGCCGGTCCCCGAAAAATGCCGATCGATGAGCGCCTGCTGTCGGCGATGGGTCATTTCGATTCTCCCCGCAAGATGAAGCGCCGAAGAAGCTTTCGGATCCGGTACTCCTGATAAGCGAGGGTGGTTCGCCGCATGCCGAGCGAGCGCGCCGCCGCCGGCTGGTCCAGCTGCTCGACGAAGCGCGCCGTGAAGACGCGCCGCCATTTCGCCGGCAGGACCTGGGCGCAGAACCGCTCCAGCGTCAGGCGAACGTCGATCCTCTGTTCCAGCCGCGGGCCCGCGGTCGGATCAGAAGGGGCGGTCCCGTCGTCCGGGATGCGAACCTCCAGCTGGCGCCGGCGCGCGAAGTCGATCGCCTGGTTCCGCGCCACCACCCGCAGCCACGCGGAGAACGATCCGCCCCGAAATTTCTGCCGCAGCGACTCCTCGTTCAGGAGGCGGAAGAAGATCTCGTGGACCAGCGTCTCTCGATCGGCCCCGGAGGTGACGACGGTCGCCACCACCCGATCGACCGCATGCAGATGATCCCGGTAGCACTGCTCGAGGCAGATCCGCTGCCCGGAATGGAAGGACTGAAGCCAGGCGTCCTCGCGGTCGAGCGCCAAGTCTCGATCGGGACTGTCCGCAACCGACGCCATCTCCAGGTGCAACACTGGCACGAGGCGAGAACGATTGGCAGCCACCTCCGCGACGAAAAAACCGTGAGGTCCCGAATAGGCCAGTGTTTTCAGCGGCCTGGACGGCGGCGCCGTCAGTCCGGCAGGCCGGGAACGCCCAGGGTCACGTACTTGAGCAGGGCACGCGAGGTCACATACATCGTCTTGCGGTCCGCGCCGGCGAACGTGCAGTTCGACGACTCGCCGGTCGGTATCGTGCCGATGTACGTTCCGGTCGAGGTGTAGGCCTCGACGCCGCCCGACGTCGAGGCGTAGACGTTGCCGGCGCAGTCGGTGCACATGCCGTCGACGGTGTTGTGCCCGCTCTGCGCCATGGCGAACATCGTGCCGGTCGCGCCGACGCTGCCGTCGGCGGCGAGCGTGTATTTGTAGATGACGTTGCCGCTGACGTCGCCGACGTACAGCGTGTTCTCGTCGAGCGACAGCTCGATGCCATTCGGTTGCCCGCTGTTGTTCGGCAGCTTCATGGCTGCGCTCACCGTGGTGCTGCCGGGCGCGATCCGATAGAAGCCGGTCGCAGGGTCCGTGAAGTAGACGTTGTCGTCGCTTCGCACGATGACGTCGTTCGGCTTGGCCGTCGTCGGGATCAGCGTCCCGGCCTGTCCCGTCATCGGGTTGAAACGATTGATGCCGGTAGGGGCGCGCTGGATCGTGGCGATGATCTGGTTGTTGTTGTCGACCCCGAGGCCGTTCGACCCACTCGCGGCGATGAAGATCGTCGGCGTCGTCGACGGCGGCACCAGCTTCCAGATGCGCTCGGTCGGGCTCGAGGCGTTGTCGGAAAAGAACAGCGTCGAGAGGCTGCTGATCCAGACCGGGCCCTCGATGAACGCGAAGTAGTCTGGGCTCGGCGCGGAGATCATGTTGACCGTGCCCATCCCCGTCAGCGGGTTACTCGCGAACGGCCCCGCCGGGCAGTTGAACTTGGCGGCGCTGCCGTGCGGTGTGGTGCTGCCGCCGGTGCCCCCCGTGCCGGTCGCGCCGCCTGTGCCGGCCGTGCCGCCTGCGCTGCCTCCCGAGCCCGCGGTGCCGGTCGTGCCGCCCCGTCCTGCGGCGCCGCCCGCCGATCCCCCCGTGCCGCCG
>DATFXS010000478.1:0-6542 GCA_035315605.1 Polyangia bacterium | reverse complement strand
ACGGGGACCGGATAGCGGGGTAGCATCGCGGCGCGTGCCGGACGTCGTCGGCGATCAGGAACGGATGCGCGTGCGCGAGCGCCCGGACGGGCGGCCGGTGATGCGGCAGATCTGGCGGCACCTGGCCTTCCTGCACTGGCCGGTCGCGCCCGACCTCATCGCGGGTAGCTTGCCGGCCGGGCTGGAGGTCGACACCTTCGACGGCGCCGCGTACGTCGGCATCGTGCCGTTCACGATCCCGCTGACGCGGACGGTCCCCCTCGGCGCGCCGATGGCGCCCGCGTTCCACGAGATCAACCTGCGCACGTACGTCCATCGCGGCGCGCGCGATCCGGGTGTCTGGTTCTTCAGCCTGGACGCGACCAGCCGGCTGGCGGTCGCGGGCGCGCGTTTCTGGTACGGGCTGCCGTACTTCGCCGCCGACATCGCGCTGGAGGAGGCAGGCGGCTGGATCGATTACAGATCGCAGCGCCGGAACGTGACCCGCGCCGAGTTCGCCGCCCGCTACCAGCCGATCGGCCCGGTGGCCGAAGCGGCGCCGGGATCGCTGGAGTTCTTCCTGGCCGAGCGCTACCTGCTTTATTCGCGGGCGGGCGGCAGGCTGCGCACGGCGCGCGTCCACCACGCGCCGTACCCGCTGCAGCCGGCGGCGGCCGCCGGCGTCACCCAGACGCTGACCTACGTCGCCGGCCTGTCGGGGTCGATGTGCCGGGACGCGCCGCCGCTGGTCCATCACGCACGCGAGGTCGACGTCGGCATCTACGGCCCCCGCGCGGCGCGCGACCTGCGCTGACCGAGCCCGTCAGATCAGGAATCCATGTCGAGCGCCCTGTCGTTGATGAACTGCCTGCGTGTCGACGACCGTACCTGCTGGATCCGGATCGAGCCGCTCCAGGCGCTGACCTTGCCGTATTCCGAGGCGTTTGCGCTGGCGACGCTGCTGGAGGTTTACGGCGGGAACGTGCGGCTCGGGGGGCAGGTGTTGTGGGCGCGGGACATCGCGGGGCCGCTGAAGGCGGCCGTCGAGGCCGATGCCGGGCGTCCGTACGTCGACGTCATGACGGAACAGCTGTGGTCGAAGGCCGCGGCGGCCGCACCGTTGGTCGCCCGCTACGTCGCGTCCAGCGGCTATCGCGATATCGCTGGCTTCACCGTGCCCGCGGGGCTGCGGCCGAACGCGGCGGGCCTTTACGCCGGGCAGCGCTGGTGGACCAGCGAGGCGGAGCGGAACGCCGCGCGCGGTCGCGTCTCGGAAGAGCTGGAAGCCTGGTCCTACCAGAGCTACGCCCACGAGGAGGAGGGCGGGCCGCCGCCCAACCTGACCCGACCCGTGGCGACGCTGGTCATCGAGGCCACGCGCCCCGAGTGGCTGCAGCACATGCGCCCCGGAATGACCTGGGCCGGCTACAGCTTCGACGACGACGCGCCGTCGTTCCCCTGACCGCCGCCAGCGCCTTGACAACCCACCCGCGGTCCGATAGGTCAAGGGCCAACAAATTCGCGGGAGTAACTCAGTGGTAGAGTGCCACCTTGCCAAGGTGGACGTCGAGGGTTCAAGTCCCTTCTCCCGCTCAAAAAATGGTTGGTTCGACCGGTTAGCGCTCGACGGGAGCTCGATCCACGCGCCAGGAGGGTCGGATGGACGAGGCGACGAAGCGGGTGCTGGACGTCATCGCGACCTACGCGGCCTTGCTTGGCGCCAGCGTGGGCTTTTTCTACACGATCCTGACGTGGCGCCGCGGGCAGGCTTGGCAGCGCGCCGACAAGCTCGACAAGCTGATCGAGTCATTCGAGTCGAGCGACCTGCTGCAATTCGCATGCGTGCTGCTCGATTGGACTTGGCGAACCACGACCTTCCGCGGGCGGACGATAGTCTTCACCAGCGATGACGTCATCGCCGCGCTCCGAACAGCCACCGACTTCGGGTCGGCGGAAAAGATGAACTTCCCAGATGATCAGCCGGTCATGCGAGAGGCGTTCGATGCCTTTTTATCGTTTCTGTGCCGCTTGGAGGTGGCGCTTCGAAACGACCTCATTCCCGAAGACGCGACCAAGAGCCACTTCTCGTATTGGGTCGAACGTTTCACCTGGATGGACAGGCATGATCACGATGGCACGGGCAAGGGGGCCCGAGCAGCTTTGAAGTACGTGAAGGCGTATGGGTTTCCAGAAGTCGTCGACGACCTGCGCAGGCGGCTCGATATTGACCTGCAGGCACCAGCGCCTGATTCAGATCGGACGGCGGATGACGGTGTCCTCGCGCAGGGGATTTGAGCCGCCCGACGACCATCGAAATGGCTCTTCTGTGAGCCGGATTTGTTTAAAGATGCACCGAGGGGCCGATGACCCGCGCCGGACGATCTGTGCTCGTGATTCTGTCCGTGTTGGGCGGCGTCGCGTGCAACTCGAAGAGTGAGCTGCTGACGCCGAAGGACGGGGGCGCGGGCACCACCGGCGCCGCCGGAACCGGGGGTGGGGGCGGACGGGGCGGTGGCGTCGGCGGCGGCACGGGCGGTGGCGTCGGCGGTGACCTGGGTGGCGGCACGGGCGGTGGCGTTGGCGGCGGTCTGGGTGGCGGCGTCGCGCCCGACGGCGGACCCGACGCCACACCGGACGGTTCCACGGACGCACCGACGGGCCCGCTCTCCAACTACCACTGGGTGACGCTTCCGGCGCCGTTCGGCGCGCCGATGAGGACGATCGCGCTCGACAGCCAGGGAGCCCTCTACGCGTCGGCGCGCACGACAATGAGCGGTCTCGTCGCAGACCCTCCCGGAGGGACCGGCATTTTCAGGTCCAGTGACGAGGGCGCCTCATGGCGCCCCGCCAACCTCGGTCTCTTCGACGTCGGCACCATCATCGGTCTCAACAACTACGACGACTACGACGTCGTCGCCCTGGCCACGGTCGGCACGACGGTTTACGCGGGGTTGAACGACCTCCTGCGCAGCACCGACGGCGGTGCCAGCTGGCAGCGCGTGGCGTCCGATTACTTCGATACCTTCAACATGATCGCCGGCGGTGGCGACGTGGTGGTGGCCGCGAACCTGACCCATCTCTGGCTGTCGACGGACGCCGGCAATTCGTTCCAGATGACCACACTTTCAGGCAACGTGCTCAGCCTCGACGTCCTGAACGGCGGCGCGGTGATTCTGCTCAGCACGGACTCCGGCGTCTACAGTTCAACGGACGCGGGCGCAACATTCCAGCCCGTCCACCGGACCACCAACCAGAACCTTTTCGGGCGGGTTCGTTGTGACGGCCAGCATACTTGCTACGCGGCGGCCTACGATCTCGGAAAGACGGGCGGACCGTACACGCTGCTCCGGTCCACGGACGCCGGCGCGACCTGGACGTCGCTCATGCTGGTCGACTCGGATCTGGTGCTCGCGATCAGCGACTCGGGAAGCGTGTACATCGGCACGGCCGGCACCGCGAGGATGAGGCGCTCCGACGACGGTGGCGTGACATTCACGGCGCTCATGGGTCCCACGACCGCCGGTTGGCTGGAGCCCAACTGCGACGGCCCGCTGGTCGCACGCGGCGACGAGGTGTTCCTCGCGTGTCCGGACGGCGTCTATCGGTCCATTGACAAGGGTCAGAGCTGGCAGCCCGCCAGCGGCTCGCCCGAGACGGGCGCGATCACCGGCGGCGCGGCGCAGATCTTCGTCGACAAGTCTCCGGCGGCGCTGGGCCCGGGGGGCGACATCTACGTCGAGGGCGTCGAGGGCCTGATGCCGGGCGTTTCCGACAACCATGCGCTGCTGCGATCGAGCGATGGCGGCTGGACCTGGGAGATCGCGTCGCCGGCGTTCTCGGCGGATCCGTGCATCGTGACGCCGGCCGGCGCGCTCGAGTGCCCGAACGTCGTCACGGCGTCGATGAGAGCGCAGGTGGCACGCAGTGACGATCATGGCGAGACCTGGCATGAGGTCACGTTCCCGACCGAGAATTATTGGTCCATGGGCATCGGCCTCGCGACGGACGGTTCGACCGTCTATCTCGCCGCCGGCGCCGTCGCGCGATCGACCGATGACGGGCGGACGTTCCAGACAATTCCGAACGGCCCGGTCGTCGTCAGCGTGCAGGCGCTTCGAAACGGCCACCTCCTCGCCGCAGGCAGCAACGGGAGCGCGGGCTTTCGCTCGGATGACCAGGGCGCAACCTGGCAGGTGTTCGAGTTCAGCAAGTTGCCCCTGGTCGAAGACGGCACCGGCCGGCTCATTCGTTCCTTCGAGGGCGGCTCTTTCGAGATCTCGACCGACGAGGGCATGACCTGGACGGTGCTCGAGAGCACCGGCGTCCCCGACATCGGCAGCTTCGCGCTGGTGCCGCTGGCGGCGGACGGCGCCGGCCATCTATTCGTGTTTGGAGCGGACCCCTCCTCGGACGCGAAGAACATCGGTCCGCTGCAGGTGTCCATGAGCGACGACGACGGCGCGCACTTCGTGAAGATGCCCGCGCAGATCCCGAACCCCGACCCGACCTCGTTCGCGACCGACAAGCAGGGGCGGCTGCTGGTCGCCACGCTGGGCGGCGTGTTCCGTCTCGAGTCCGACTCCGATCCCGGCCCGCCCCGGCCCGACGGCGGTATGCCGGGAACACCCGACGGTGGCTCCGGTCCCGCGCCGCGACCGCTATCGGCGCTGACCGAAAATGGTCCCTGGCTTCCCGGAGCAGCGGGGCTGGCCGTGGACCCCGCCCATCGTGTTTACGTCGCCGACAATTCCACGGTCTACGTCACCGACACCGCCGGCACGAGCAGTCCGTACCTGACGCTGGCAGAGGTGGCGAGCTCCGCGGGGCTCGCCAGTCCTCAGACGATCTTCGACATCGACGTAGGGCCCGACATCAAGCTCTACGTTCTGTTGTCGAACGGGGTTCTCCCCGATCCGACCCGCACGGACACGATCGTGACGTCGAGTGCGGCGCACCAAGCGACGCGCCTCGGCGATCTGGCGCCCCTCACCCGGGGACGGATGGCGGTCATCGGCGCTGGCAGCGTCGGCTACTACACCCTCAGCGAGTTCTGGAGCGCGACCGGCGCCGGAACGCAGGTCGTCTACACCGCCGCCGCGCTGGGCTGGGACACCTATTATTGCGTGATCGGCGACGTCCTGATCAACGGGTCCGGGACCGTCGCGTTTCTCCCGTCCTGCGGCTGGCGCCCGATCCAGGTCGGCACGGTCACCAGCGGGCCGGTGCGAACGTTGTACCAGCCCATCGACCCCAGCAGCCGTTACAGCGAGCATTTCGGGTGCGGCGCCGTCGATCCGGCGGGCGGCTTCACCTTCATGGTCACGGACGGAAGTGGCGGACACGACCCGCGCCTCGTCCACCTCCCAGAAGCGGCGACGACTGCCGCCGTGCCGACGCCGGTGCCGACCAAGCCGACACTGGGCGAGGTCAGCATCGGTGCGGGGGGCGGCCTGTTCAACGACTGCCTGATGGCCATCGCCCCCGACGGTGTCATCTACGTGGAGTCCGCCAACGGGATCTGGACGATCTCGAAGTAGGAAGAAGAAGGCGGTCAGGTTCCTTCACGCCCTACCAGCGTCGGACCAGATAGACGACGTACCGGTCCGGCCGGTCCTCGTCGACCATGATCGAGCCGCCCGCGGTCTCGGCGGTCAGATGCGAGCGTGCGGTCTCCGGCGTCCACCAGTCCGGCTGCGCCCAGACCTGAGGCAGGTACGAACCGCTGCCGTCCGGCAACTTCCGAAAGTCTCCGCTCGCGAGCAGATCCGGCAGCTCGCCTGGAGCGATCGAAAAACGCGCCATCAACATCTGCTTCGTCATGCAGGTGTGCAGGCGCGCGCGCAGATCGCCGACATCGGGCGGAAGCTGCACGTTCCCGAAGGCCTCGACATCGGCTCGCGAGAGGCCATCGTTCGTCTCGCTCAGCGAGCTCAGCGAATAGATCGCCAGCCAGAGCCAGACCGCAGGCGCGACCGCAGCGCCGATTGCCACCAGCCATGCGAGGACGATCCAGGCGCGACGACGCCGCGAGGCGGGGGTGGGATCGGAACCGGAGCGCATGGCGTCGACTCAATCCAGACTGCCTCGGGACCAAAGCTTCCCGCGCGGAACTGCGGTCGTCGGTCGGCCGAGCAGCGCGACCGGTCGGCGCGGAGTTGTCACCGGTCGACGCGAGGCCCCGGGTCAGGGCCGCGTCCAGGTGTCGACCTCGCCGCTGTTCTCGTTGACGAGGACCAGCGTGTTCCGTGACGCGGTGAACGCGGAGACGCTGATGAGGGCGATGGGCGGACAGGACCGCGTGACCCCGAAGATCGTGTCCCCGCTGGACGGCGGCGTGCCCGAGTAACTTTCCCGGGAATCCCCGGCGCGGTTGATCGAGGTCGCGAAGTCCATGGTCATGGTGGTCGAGGCCGCGTTCGAGATCACCAGGGTTGCCTTCCGCGTCTGGCCGGTCGGACCGCTGCTGCCGGCCGGGCCGGTGTAGATCTCGCGGCGGGTCAGTCGATACGTGCCGTCGACCAGTGTTCCGCCGGTGGCGGCCGGCAACGCCTGCGCGACGTTCG
>DATFXS010000477.1:0-2104 GCA_035315605.1 Polyangia bacterium | reverse complement strand
CGGCGCGAAGTGCGAGGACGTCAATTCCATCGGAATTCCGGCGGTGGCGACCGACGACATGACGCCGTCCGAGCACATCGGTTACCGCCTGTCGCTCGAAGCGGGCCGCCTGCCTCCGAACATGGTCCTGCCGACCGACGCGATCGAGCCGATGGGCAACTTCGTCCGGCTTTACTTCGGCACCGACGCCGTCTCGGTCGACTTCACGCTGCAGGTCGTGGCGATCGATCTCGCGGGCAACGAGAGCGCCCCGCAGAGCGTGCAGGTCAAGGACGTCGCGCCGTCCGCCTGCTCCGCGGGCGGCCGCCCGGTCTCGGGCTGGGGAGCCGTCGGCCTGGCGGGAGCGGCGCTGCTGCTCGCGGCGCGACGCCGGCGGCGGGCGTAGCCCACGCTGCTATCCTTTTGGCAGGCGGCGCGCGATGGACGAAGCGGAATCGGCCTCCGACCACAAGGCGCTCAACGCGCTGAACGAACAGATCGCCGCGGAGCAGACGCGCATCGCCGATCTCGAGCGTCGTATCCACGTCATGGATGTCGAGCTGGCGAGCTGGAAGGTGCCCATGCCTCCGAAGGCATCGCCCTCTTTCGCCAGCATGGCACCGCGGTTCCTCGCATTCTTCGCGGGCGCCTTGCTGACCGACCTCCTCGGCAAGCTGATCGTCGCGACGGTGGGGCGATGAAGGGCGGCCCGTTCCGCGACACGCTGACGCCGCTCATCGAGGACGCGCAGCGCCAGCTCGCCCAGTTGCAACAACGGCGCGCGGCGCTCGAGAGCCGTTACGAGGACACCCGCAAGCGGCTCGACGCCAAGACGCAACCTCCCCCACCCCTTTCCGCCGAGGAGCACGAAGCGCAGGCCATGCGAGACATGATGGCCGTACGCCGTGCCGCGCTCAAAGGCCCGTTCATCGCCGGCATGGTTGTGGGCCTCCTCACCTGGTTCCAGATCTCCAGGCATACCCGCTGAGGCGCCCGGCGATCGCGAATAAAGACCGGAATTTCCGCGCGCGAACGCATTTTCTTGAGCCGTATTTCGACGCCCGTGAAACGCGATCCGCCCGTGCAACGGGCGCGTGACAGCGCCGGCCCGCGCCACTATGCTGACCGGTCTTGTGCAGCACCAAAGCTCCGAATCTTCCGGCGGCGGCGACCCGGTCGGGGTAGCCGCCGAAGCGGACGCGGACGGCGACGCGCCGCCGCCCATCGTGCGCGAGGAGCAGCAGCTCCTGGACGTCGTGCTGCGCAAGCTGGACGGCGGGACGCGCAAGACGCGCATCCAGGTCGACGACGCGAGCGCGCTGATCGAGCTGCGCGACGCGCTGGCCGAGGCCAAGCCCGAGGATCAGGGATCGATCCTGGAGCAGATGCACCGGATCGAAGCGCTGTCCAAGCAGCGCGGCAAGGGAGACTCGCCGCCCGTCGACCGCAAGTCGCCCTACTTCGGCCACCTGCGCCTGGACGAGAGCGGCAAGCGCCGCGACGTCCTGATCGGCGCGCGCAGCTTCGTCGAACCGGGAAGCGGCGTGCAGATCGTCGACTGGCGAAACGCGCCGGTGTCGCGCCTCTTCTATCGGTACGAGGAAGGCGACGCCTACGAGGAGCGCCTGGGCGACAAGATGGTCGAGGGCGAGGTGGTGGCCCGCCGCACCGTCGCGATCGTCGACGCCGACCTGCGCCGGGTCGCCGCGCCTCAGGGGACGTTCTCGCGCGACCTGCGCACGGGCAAGTGGCGCGAGGTGGCGACCCGGCAGGCGCGCCTGCAGATCGCCCGCGACGGCAGCGCGGTGGTGGTCGTGCCGCGCGGGGAGGCACGCACCTCGGCGCTGCCACCGCCGCGCCCGTCGCCCGCCACGCGCGGCAAGCTCGGCTTCGACGACACCGGCACGCGCCGTCCCGATCGCCACCTGCCGGCGATCGCGGCGCTGATCGATCCGCGCCAGTTCGAGCTGATCACCCAGCCGTCGTCGGGGCTGATCGCGATCCAGGGCTCGGCGGGCAGCGGCAAGACGACCATCGGCCTGCACCGGATCGCCTATCTCGCCTTCGCCGACCCGCGCCGCTTCCGCCCGGAGAAGATGCTGGTGATCGTCTACCAGCGCGCGCT
>DATFXS010000476.1:0-5143 GCA_035315605.1 Polyangia bacterium | reverse complement strand
CGGATCGCGCCCGTCAGATCGCCCATGTCCCGGCGCGTGTTTCCCAGCTCCGTGCGGATGTCGACGAACGTCGGGCAGAGCGCCAGCGCCTGCTCGTACTCGCGCGCAGCCTCCTCGAACAGCCCGACGCCGCGGTAGGCGGCGCCGACGTCCGCGTGCATGTTGGCGATCTTTCCCTTCGCGAACGGGTCCAGCTCGCGCGGCGCCCGCTTCGACGCCGCCATGGCGCGCTCGTAGACCGCCTTCGCCTCGGCGTACTTGCCCAGGTCGTTGCAGGTGACGACCAGGTTCAGCGCGGCCTCCGTGTACGCGGGGTTGATCCGCAGGGCCTCGTTGAACATCTGCTCGGCCTCCGCGAGCCGACCCTCCTGGTGATAGATGACGCCCAGCATGTCGTAGACGTCGGCGTACGGCGCCTTCTCGCGCAGCACCTCGGTGAGGCAGGCCGACGCCTCCGGGTATTCGCCGTTCTGGTAGTGCGCGCGGCCGCGCGCGACCAACTCGCGTAGGCCGGGGCGCTCGCCTTCAGCCATTCGGTTTCGCCTCGGAGGGAGGCGGGGTGGGCGCCGGCGCGGCGGTCGGCGGCGTCTTGCAGCGCGGCTCGGCGCCGTAACGCTGGGCGATGTGCTCGAGATAGAGCTCGGAGCGCCGCGCCTGCGGGGCGCTGCCGTATTCGGCGACGACGCGCGCGAACGTCTCCTTCGCGCGCTGCGGCTCGCACATGTGCAGGTAGGTCTCGCCGAGCGAATACAGCAGCTCCGGCTCGCGGCCGGAGCCGGGGTAACGCTTGATGGCCCCTTCCAAGCGTCCCGCGGCGGCCTTCGGGTGATCGGCCTTGAGGTAGAAGCGCGCGACGTAGACCTCGTGGTCGACCAGCCGCTTCAGCACCTCTTTCCGGATCTGCTCGGCCTGCTTCATGTAAGGCGACGCCGGAAACTTCTTGCGGAAGTCTTCGATCTCGCGCTGGGCGTCGACGATGGCGGACTGATCCTTCTCGTACGACGGCGGCAGCAGCCAGATGTCCTCCGGCATGTCCTTGTAGTAGCTCTCGCAGATCCGGAACGCGACCCAGCCGTCCTCGACCTTCTCGTGCGTCGGGTGCAGGCGCGCGAAGCTTTTGTAACTGTCGATCGCCTCGGTGTAGTTGCCGCGCGCGAACTGTGTGTCGGCGATGCCGAGCTCGGCCAGCACGGCGTACTTCGAGAACGGGTACTTCGCCTTGACGAATTGGAAGTACTTTTGTGCTTCGGGATAGTTCTCGTCCTTCAGCTCGGCCAGACCTTTCTCGTAATTTTGTTTGGCCGTGAGAGAGTAGGTGACCGGCTTGCCCTCTTCGTCACCGGTCGCGCATCCGATCGCGAGCGGCGCCAGCGCGGTGATCGCCAACAGGACCAAGGTGGGCAACGTCGGAACAACGGCGGGCGCGAACAGCGGTTTGGAAGGGCGCGGAAACGGACGAGACATGAAGAAACTATGGTACGTAAGCGTGGCGTCGGCGTCCACCGCTGCCGCACTCGGACAATGAGCTCGCAGACGAAAACGCTGACGCCGACGTCATCGCAGGCGCGTTTGACTCGCGCCGCGCTGCGCGCGTTGCTTCTGCCCACGCTGGGGGCGCTCGCGCCGCCGGCGTGTTCGGGATCGGTGGCGTCCGGGCCGATGGGCGCGGAGGCGCCGTCGGCCCGGCCGGGTCCGCTCATGGCCCCGGAGACGCCGGGCGCGCGCGACGCGAACCTGGCCGGCGCCCGCTGCAAGGGCGGGGCGCCCTGCGTCTGCCGCAACCCGGCCGGCCCGGCCGCCGAGGCGCCGCCCCCCGACGAGCAGCACAAACGGTTCGAGATTCGGCTGGCCGGCATCGGGGGCAGCGCGGTGCTCGATTCGCCGACGCTCGGACACTTCGCCGCGGGCGACGGTGAGGACTGCTTCTACATCGACGTGCTGCCCGGGACGACGTCGGACGTCGTCTTCACGGCGCGGGAGGGGCGAAAGGACGGGGGCGTCAGCCCGATCCTCGACATCGCCGAGTACGGTCCGAAGGGCCCCTGGTGGTACGACGTCATCAACGTTCGTTGCGGCGGTCCCAACGGGCGGTGCAACCGCGATGCGGCCGACGCCTGGAGCGCCGAGGTCAAGACCCGCAAGCGCGGTCGGGCCGACCCCTGCGGATCGTCGGTGATCTCGCACCTCCAGTGGGACACCTCGGGCGGCCAGTCGGAGCGCGAGCTCGGGATCTTCCACGACTTCATCGTGAAGTTCACGATGGAGGTGAAGCGCTTCCCGACCCAATGGCCCCCCCACGCGAAGGAATGCGTGGCGAAGCAATGAAAGTTCACCTGATCGGCATCTGCGGCACCGGCATGGGCTCGCTGGCGGGCCTGCTGAAGGCCGCGGGCCACGACGTGCGCGGCTCCGACGAGCACGTCTACCCGCCGATGTCGGTGCAGCTGGAAGATCAGCAGATCTTCTGCTTCGAGGGATTCCGTCCCGCGAACCTCGACTGGGGTCCGGACGCGGTCGTGGTCGGCAACGTTTGCCGCAAGGACCACGTCGAGGTGCTGGCGGCGCAGGAGCGCGGGATCCCGCTCGAGTCGTTCCCGTCGATGTTCAGCAAGCTGTTCCTGCAAGACGACGCGCACCCGCGGCGGTCGGTGGTCGTCGCCGGGACGCACGGCAAGACCACCACGTCGTCGCTGCTGGCGCACGCGCTGACGGATGCGAAGCGCGACCCGTCGTTCCTGATCGGCGGCGTGCCGCTCAACTTCCGGCGGTCGTGGCGCCTGGGCGCGGGCGCCGAGATCGTGATCGAGGGCGACGAGTACGACACGGCGTTCTTCGACAAGGGGTCGAAGTTCCTGCACTACCGCCCGCAGGTCGTGCTGCTGACGTCGGTCGAATTCGACCACGCGGACATCTTTCGCGACGAGGAGGCGGTACGGGCCGCGTTCCGCAAGCTGGTCGCGCTGATCCCGGAGGACGGCCTCTTGGTGGCGTGCGCGGCGTCGGAGGGCGCGATGGAAGTCGCGCGCGGCGCGCGTTCGCAGGTCGTGACGTACGGGCGGCCCGGCTCGGGCGCGGACTGGACGTTCGAGGTCGTGGCACGCGCGCCGGGCGGGCGGACGACGCTGGCGGTGGCGCGCCGGGGCGAGCGCGTGGTCGACGTCGACACGAACCTCCCCGGCATCTACAACCACGAAAATCTGGTCGGCATGATCGCGGTCGCGTCCAACCTGGGCGTCGAGCTGCCCGCGATCGCGCAGGCGGTGCGCGGCTTCCTGGGCGTGCGGCGCCGGCAGGAGGTGCGCGGCGTCGCGCGCGGCGTGACCGTGGTCGACGACTTCGCCCACCATCCGACCGCGATCCGCGAGACGATCCTGGCGCTGAAAGGTCGGTTCGGGCCGGGCAAGCTGATCGCCGCGTTCGAGCCGCGGTCGGCGACCAGCCGCCGCAACGTCTTCCAGACCGAGTTCGCCGACGCGCTGTCGGTCGCCGACGAGGTGGTGCTGGCGCCGCTGTACGCGCCCGAGAAGGTCCCGGAGGCCGAACGCCTGGACGTCGAACGCCTGGCCGCCGATCTGCGCCGCGAGGACGTGCCCGCGCGCCTGATCCCGACCGTCGACGCCACGGTGGAACACCTGGCGACCCGGGCGTCGCCCGGCGACACGGTGCTGGTGATGACGTCGGGCGATTACGGCGGCCTGCACGACAAGCTGCTGCGCAAGCTGGGCGATCCGGTGATGCCGGCGCGCCTCGAGCACAAGGCGCGCATCGGCAACCTCCTGGATCGGGTCGGCATCGCGCACCCGGTGCTCGAGCAGTTCTGGCCGTACTACCTGGTCATCCCCGGCGAGGACGACGCGGCGCCGCTGGTCGGCTGCGTGGCGATCGAAGCGGTGGGCGACGTCGCGCTGCTGCGCATGCTGGCCGTGGCGCCCGAGCGGCGGGGCGAGGGGCTGGGCTACGTGCTGGTCGAGGCGGCCACCGACCGGGCGCGCTCGCAGGGTGTGCGCCATCTTTACCTGGTGACGGACGGCGCGCAGGGCTACTTCGGGGAGAAGCTCGGCTTCCAGGCGATCGACCGCAAGGACGTGGTGGCGCCGATCCAGGCGACGGCCGAGTACGCGCTCGCGCGCAGCAAGAACGCGACGTGGATGCGCAAGGAGCTATGACGGCGGCGGATCCTCTGGCACGGGACCGCGAGATCGCGGTCGGCATCGCGCGCGAGGCGGGACGGATCTTGATGGAAGGGTGGGGCACGCGGCCCGCCGTCGACTTCAAGTCCGAGGACATCAACCTCGTCACCGAGTTCGACAAACGTTCGGAGGCGCTGATCGTCGAGCGGCTGGCGGCGGCGTTCCCCGACGACCGCGTGGTGGCCGAGGAGGGGACGACCCACGGCACGGCGCGCGCCGGGCAGCGGGTCTGGTACGTCGATCCGCTGGACGGCACCACCAACTTCGCGCACGGGTTTCCGATCTTCTCGGTGTCGCTGGGGCTGACGATCGATCGGCGCCCGGTGCTGGGCGTGGTCGAGGCGCCGGCGGTCGGGTGGTCGTTCGCGGGGACGACCACCGGCGGCGGGTCATCTTTCAACGATAAGCCGATCGCGCCCTCGTCGATCGATCGGTTGTTGGGGGCGCTGGTGGTGACGGGCTTTCCCTACCAGCGCCACCCGGTGCAGAACAACCTGGCCGAGTTCGCGGCGATGACGGCGGCCGCGCAGGGGACCCGGCGGGTCGGATCGGCGGCGCTGGACCTCTGTTACGTCGCGTGCGGATGGCTGGACGGCTACTGGGAGCGTTACCTGCACGCGTGGGATCTGGTGGGCGGGGCGGCGATCGTGATCGGCGCGGGCGGCCAGGCGACCGACCTCGACGGCGGCGCGTTCGACGGCGAGACCGGGCGCGTCCTCGCCACCAATGGCCGCATTCACGAACAGATGATGGGCGTCCTGCACGGCGTCGCGCGCGGCGCAAACGCGCCGTGGCCCTGAGACGGTCCGTCGTGACATGCTGACGCCATGAAAGTCGCGGGCGCGATCATCGCGGGCGGGCCGGCGAAGCGGCTGGGCGGCGTCGCGAAGCCGTTCCTGGCCATCGGCGGCCGCACGATCGCCGAGCGGCAGCTTCCGCTGTTGCGCGCGGTG
>DATFXS010000475.1:0-4365 GCA_035315605.1 Polyangia bacterium | reverse complement strand
ACCTGGAACGAGTAGAGCGGACGCAGGCTCTCGACCAGCGCGTCCCAGCGGCTCTCCTGCTTGGCCGGCATCGGCAGGCGCGCGAACTTCGCGTAGCCCTCGATGAACCCGCGCAGGTGGGCGCTGCGCTCCTCGATGGTGTCCAGCGCCTCGGCCAGGCGCGGAACCATCTCCGGCTTCTGCAGCATCAGGCGCCCCGAATGGATCAGCGACGAGATCGGCGCCAGCGAGTTGTTGATCTCGTGGCTGATGACCCGGATCGTCCGCTTCCAGGTGTCGGCCTCCTTGCGCAGGATCGCGCGCGTCAGCGGCTTCAGAATGAACAGGATGTGGGGCTGCATGCTGAGCTGGAAGTAGCGGCGCGCCAGGTGGTATGTCTCCGGCGCGGCCGCCGGGCCGGCCTCGGCGCCGCCGTCGCCCGTCTCCGCCTTCTCGACGGAGAAGATGGTGTCGGTCTCCTGTTCGATCGCCTGGCGGAAGGCGGGCGGCGCCGCCGCCAGGATGGCGTGGAAATCCTGACCGTCCAGCTTCCGCCCGCCGCCGAACAGGTCGCGCGCGGCGCCGTTCGCGTAGACGATGCGCAGCGCCTCGTTGCACAGGACGACCGCCATCGCCGTCGTCTCCAGCACCGTCTCGAGCAAGATCTCGCGCTGGTATCGGTCGTTGTGCTCGGTGCGCAGCGCCTCGCCCAGCTTGTTGAAGCGGCGCACCAGATCGCCCAGCACCTCGTCGGCGTCGGGGGCGGCCAGGCGCATCCCGTATTCGCGCTCCGTGAAGCTGAGCAGGCCGTCCGAGACCGCTTGCAGGATCGACGTCGCCGGATCGGTGACCAGCAGCCGCGACATCACGACCGTCCCGATCGCGGCGGCCGCCACGCCGCCCACGAACGCGAATGACAGCAGCGTGTGCTGGCGCAGCAGCCAGCCGATGATCGCGCCCGCCACGGTGGCGAAGACGACGACCAGAGTCAGCCGCGTCCTGATCGTGATCACGTCAGGACCTCAGACCTTGGGACGTCTTTCCAGCACGATCCCCAGGCGTTCCATGCGGCGATAAAGGGCCTGGCGCGACAGCCCCATCTCGGCCGCCGCCTTCGAGACCACGCCCCCGGCCTTGAGCAGCGCCTCCTCGATGGAGCCCCGTTCGGGGTCGGCAGCAGCTGGCGGACCGTCCGCCGGCTCCGGTCGCGGCGATGCCAGCGTCGGCAGACCGCCCGAGGGCGTCGCGTTCATTGCCGCGCGCGACTCGAACTCCGGACGGACGCGCGCGCCCGCCGGCGGGATGCCGAGGTGCGCCGGCCGGATGACGCCGTCGAGCGCGGTCAGCTTCGCGCGGTGGATGCGGTTCTGCAGCTCGCGCACGTTGCCGGGCCATTCGTAGGTCTGCAGGGTCAGGCGGGCCTCGTCGGACAGCTTGGCGGGCGGCGCGCCGTCGATGCCCGGCAGCGTCTGCAGGAAATGTTCGGCCAGCAGCAAGACGTCGTCGGGGCGCTCGCCCAGCGGCGGCACCGGCAGCTCGATCACGTTCAGACGGAAATAGAGGTCCTCCCGGAATGTGCCGGCGGCGATCGCGCGCTGCAGATCGGTGTTGGTGGCGCTGACGATGCGCACGTCCGCCTTGCGCGTGCCGCTGGACCCCAGCCGTTCGAACTCGCCGGTCTGCAGCACGCGCAGCAGCTTGGCCTGCCCGGCCATCGACAGGTTGCCGATCTCATCGAGGAACAGTGTGCCGCCGTGCGCGGCCTCGAAGCGCCCGATGCGCGACTTGTTGGCGCCCGTGAAGGCGCCCGCCTCCGCGCCGAACAGCTCGGCCTCCAGCAGATCGTCGGGCAGCGCGCCCGCGTTGATCTTGACGAACGGTTTGTCTTTTCGGCGCGAGTTCGCCTGGACGATCTCCGCCAGCTTCTCCTTGCCCGATCCGTTCGGACCCGTGATCAGCACGGGCGCGTCCGACGCGGCGATCGTGCAGGCCAGGTTGACCAGGCTGTGCATCGCCTCGCTGGCGTAGACCAGCCCGCGCAGATCGTACCGGCTGGCCAGCGTCTTGCGCAGCCGCGTGCGCTGCGCGTTCAGACGCGTGTTCTCCTGCTGGAGGGCGCGCATCTGCACCAGGTTCTTGACGACGCGGGCCAGCTTGTCGTCGTCCCACGGCTTCGCCATGTAGTCGCTGGCGCCTTCCTTGACCAGCGACACCGCCGTCTCCAGCGAGCCCCAGGCGGTCAGCAGCACGACGGGCAGATCGGGGTCCAGCTTCTTGATCGCGCGGAACAGCGCCACGCCCTCCTCGCCGGAGGTCTTCTCCTGCGTGAAGTTCATGTCCTGCACGACCGCCCCGATGTCCTCGGTCGCGATCAGGTCCAGCGTCTCCTCGGGCCGGTTGACGACCACCGACGGCAAGCCGTGCAGCTCGAACAGCAGCTGCAGGGCGGCGCAGACGGCGGGCTGATCGTCGGCGATGAGGACCTTCATGGCGTCAGGCTCCGCATCATCACAGCGTTCGTGTCGCCGCCCAAGGAGGAATCAACGCCGCCCGCCGGGCCGGCACCAGCGCCGACAGCTGGCCGGTCGCGAGGAAGACGAACGTGGCGATGATGATCTCTTCGGGGGGCAGCCTCAGGTCCGCCATGATCTGGCGCAGCACGTGGTTGAGTCCGATCGCGAGGCCGAGGCCGAGAACCAGCCCGAAGCTGGTCAGGATCAGGTTCTCGAGCAGGAAGTAGCGGACGATCTCGCCGCGGTTGGCGCCGAGGGCCCGCCGGACGCCGATCTGGCGGGTGCGCTCCGCGACCGAAAACGACGCCAGCGCCAGCGAGCCGGCCAGCGCCACCGCGACGACCAGGAGTCCCGTCCAGATCAGGACGATCACGGCGCCCTCGTACACCCGGTCGAACCGCGTCGCGCGTCGCTGCAGCCCCTCGACCACGACCGCCGAGTCGGCGTCTCCGGCGCTGGTGAGCGCGCGGGTCGCCGCCTGGACGACCGAGGCGCGGCGGCCGGGGTCCGTGTGCATGACGTAAAGCAGCCCCTGCTCCGTGACTGGCTCCGCAGCGATCACGACGGTCGACGACGGGGCCGGTACCCAGCCGCCGCGGAACGCAAAATCACGCACCACGCCCGCGACGCGACCGCGGCCGATGTCCCGGATCTGGATCGGCTGGCCGACCGCACCCTCGTACGTCTGGAACATGTGTTCGGCCACCGTGGTGGTCAACAGCACCGGCACGGCGCCGTCGGGGCTGGGGGCGGCGGCCTGCAGGTCGGTTCCGGCGATCACGTGGAGGCCGAGCGCGGCGGCGATGGCGGGCGTCGCGCGGAGCCGCCAGGCGGTCTCTTCGCCCGGCGCGTTGGGTCTCGTCAGCGCCGTCGGGAACATCGCGGCATCGGGGAGCGGCGGGACGTCGATCGCCGCAACTGGCGCTCCAGCTCTGGAAAGCGCCGCCAGGTCCGCCCGCACGGTCAGGCGCGCCGTCGCCGCATCCCGCGGATGCACGAAGCGCCGCCGCGCCACGATGAGCCCATCCTCGGGCATGTTGCTGGGGCTGGCGCGCAGCCGGTGGTAGTAGCGAATCGAGACCAGCGTATGGGTCAACATGACGAAGCCGAGCGCGACCTCGAGCACCAGCAGCGAGAACGCCCCCTTGTGATGGCGCATCGCGCGCAGGATCGGGCCGACCTCCAGAACCGGGTTCATATCTTCCCGAGGTAGCGCGTGGGCGCGACGGAGGCGACCCGCCAGGCGGGGTAGATGCCGCTCACCAGCGCGGCGAGCAGGCAGACGAGGAGAACGGTGGCGACGATGGTCGGCGTCACCGCTAGCAAGATCGGCGTGTCCGGGATCAGCCGGTCGAACATCGCGACCGTCGGGACGGCCAGTATCAGGCCCAGCACGCTGCCTGTCATCGACACCAGCACGCCCTCCATGAGCTGGCGCGCGAAGATCGTGTTCCGCCCGGCGCCGAGCGCCCGGTGAATTCCGATCTCGGCAGCGCGCGAGGTCGCCTTCGCGAGCAGCATGCGCATCAGGTTGATCACGCTCACCTCGAGGACCACCAGCGTCAGGATCAAGAACACCCGGTACGGGGCAGGCGCTTTGTTGAACCGCAGGGCGATCTCGTCACCGGAGCGGAGCGACAGGCGCGGATCGACCGCCGCCACGGCCGCCGCGAAACGCGTGCGTGCCTCGGCCGTCGGCAGGCGAACCCAGTATTCGGCGAAGCCGCTCGGCGATTCGGCGATGGCGCGCCAGCCCGCATCGGGGAGGATCGGCGGCCAGGAGATCACGGGCACCGGACGCAACTCGTCGGCGAACGCGAACGGCACCATCACGTTGGCGATGTTCCCCGGGGCGACGCCGAAGTCCGAGATG
>DATFXS010000474.1:0-9874 GCA_035315605.1 Polyangia bacterium | reverse complement strand
GAAAAACGTTGACCGCCATGGCCACCACCGAAGCCGTCTTGTACCGCCATCGGCGGTGTGAAAAAAAGCGTGCCCAACCCCGATCGGGGTTCGCGGCGAAGAATCAGTCAATGCCTTCAGCGGACTGGCACGCAGGCGCGGATTGAAACGGTTATTTCACTTACGGAACGATCGCGGGAGATTTACAGCAGACGGTCGTAGCCGCTAACTCCGCGTTTGCGCTCGTGTTGGTGTTAGCGCACGACGCGCGCGAGAAATGCGAACGTGCGGGGACCGATCACCCCGTCGGTGACGAGGCCGTTGTCGTCCTGAAACGTTCGGACCGCGTCGTCGGTGGCGGCGTCGAACCGACCGGTCTCGCCGATCCCGAGCCGGCGCTGCGCCCAACCGATGCGCGCGCCCCGCGCGCCCTTGAACGCGACGTTGAAACGGTTCATGTCCACCAGGCCGGTGAAACCGGGAAACTTCGTGGCGTTTCCCTGGAACTGGTGGATCCACCAGTTGCCGTCGTCGCTCCAGGGGGCGGGCACGGGCGGTTCGTATTTGCCGCTCGCAAACAATGAAGCGTCGCGAATCGCGGGCCCGGCCTTGAAGAACTGCCGCGAAACCCAGAGCGGAGAGTCGCCGAGATCCGTGGCCGGCAGGTTGGCGAGGTCGTCGCGCCAGACGCGCGCGCTCGTGTAGATGAGCGGCGGCACGCCGTAGCGATCCGTCAGCGCCGCGCACGCCGCGCGAATGCGGTCGAGGCACACCTGCGCGGACAGTCCCGTTTCGGAGCGGCCTTTGCCGGGAAACTCGACGTCGACCACGGGAGGCAGATCGCCGGCCTCCAGATCGCCGATCGTCGCGATCGCCGCCGCGGCCTGCGCCTCGGGCGGTGGCACCGACTTTCCGTTTCGCGGGAAACGAAGGAACAGAAATGCGCCCCGCACCAGGCCCGCCTGCTTCAAGAGCGGCCAGTCGCGCGCGAAGGCTTTGTCTGGAGCGGTGCCGTAGTTCGACCGGACGAGCGCGAAGCCGATCGGCCCGAGCGCCTTCGCCCGCGTCCAGTCCGGGCTCTTGTTGCCGGCGACGCTCGCCGTGTCGATGCCGAAGATCACTGACAGCCGATCTGATTGTCGTCGATCGCAAGGTCGTCGAACCAGATCGTGAACGGCGACGGGGGCGTCTGGTAGAAGATGGTGCCGACGCCGAGGGCCGTGTAGTTCGACATCTTGGCGGCCGCCTTGCCGGTGAAGCCGATCATGGTGACCTCGGTGCCGTCGGTGAAGAAGCGGTAGCTCTGCGAGGAGACGTCGACGTACCACTCGGCGCAGTGCCAGCTGGCGTCGAAGCTCCAGTTGTAGTTCGAGCCGGTGCAGCACGAATCGTCCGGGATGTTGAAGATCCACTGGTGCGTGCCGTTCGACATCTCCACGGTGTCGACGACGCGGTTCTCGGTGGTCCCCTGCAGCGCCACCATCGTCACGTGGATGACCGCGCCGCTCGCCGGCTTCGGCGACGGGGAGATCACCTTGTAGAAGATGCGGCCCCAGTGCTTGGTCGCCGTGGCGCCCAGCGCGGACAGGCTGTGCTGGATCCGCTGCTCGCCCGGCACCATCGAGCTCGACTTCAACGCCATCGCGCCGGAGTGGAATTGATCGGTGGCCAGCCCGACGCCGCGCATGCTGTCGGTGCCGAAGCCCGTGAGCCCGTTCCAGTTGGGCGGGATCGCGCCGACGTTGCCGGTCTCGAAGTCCTCGCACAGCTTGTACGTCTTTCCGGCGCAGCCCGACGCGGCGCCGCCCGTGCCCGTCGTTCCGCCCGTTCCGACCGTGCCGGAAGTTCCACCGCTGCCCGATGCACCGCCCGCGCCGCCGCGCCCGCCCGCGCCGCCGCGTCCGCCCTGCCCGGCCGCCGCACCACCGGCGCCCGTGCCGCCGCTGCCGCCCGTCCCGCTCGCGCCACCGCCGCCGCTCCCTCCGGTCGTGACCGTCCCAGCGGCGCCGCCCGTCCCCACGGTTCCCCCGCTGCCGGCGCCGCCCGCGGATGAGCCAGCGCTGCCACCGCTGCCGCCGCTGGCACCGCCACTGCCGCCCGCCGACGTACCGCCGGCCGACGTGCCGCCGCTCCCCGCCGGTGGGCCGGCCTGGTTGCCGGCGCAACCGGCGATCACACCCGCGAGCAGAATTGCGACGAGTTGAGCTCTCTTCATCAGATATCGACTCCTTGAACCGGCGCCGGCGTCCCGTGGTTCACGGTCGTGCCGTCACCCAGTTGGCCCGAATCGTTTGATCCCCAGCAAGAGACGGTGCCGTCGGCCGTGGCCGCGCAGGTGTGAAAGCCACCGCCCGCGATCGCCGTGACGTGCGCGAGGCCCGTGACGCCGACGGGCGTCGCGCTGTCCGTCGTCGTGCCGTCGCCCAGCTGGCCGGCGGCGTTCCAGCCCCAGCAGCGCGCCTCGCCGCTGGCCAGCACGACGCACGAATGGTTGTAGCCGCTGGCGAGCGCGACGGCCGAGTCGATCCCGCCCACCGCGACCGGCAGCGCGCTGTCGGTCATCGTGCCGTCGCCCAGCTGGCCGTAGCCGTTGGCGCCCCAGCAGGTGACGCCGCCGCCCGCCCGCAGCGCGCAGGTGTGGTTGAACCCGGCCGCGACCGCGATGGCGTCGGCGACGCCCGTGACCGGCTCGGGAAACGGATGCGCCGCGGTTGTGCCGTCGCCCAGCTCGCCGGTGTCGTTGCCGCCCCAGCACTGCACAGTCCCGTCGCCGAGCCGCGCGCAGCTATGGCGCCCGCCGGCCGCGATCGCCGTCGACGGCGGCAGCGAGAAGACGCCGACGGGCGTCCCGCTGTTCAACATCGATCCGTTGCCGAGCTGCCCGGCGTCGTTCTGTCCCCAGCAGCGCGCGCTGCCGTCTGCGATCATCGCGCAGCTGTGGTAGCTGCCCATCCCCAGCGCCGTCGACGACAGGTCCGGCAGCTGGAACGGCGACAGCCGGTTCGCGATCATCCCGTCGCCGATCTGGCCGCCCACGTTCCATCCCCAGCAATCGACCGCGCCGCCGCCCGTCCGCGCGCAGGTGTGATAGCTGCCGGCCGCGATGTCTCGGACGCCGCCCAGGCCCGGCACCCGGATCGGCAGCGGCGAGTCGGTCTCGCCGCCGTCACCGAGCTGTCCGTCGGGGTTCGATCCCCAGCACGAGACCGCGCCGCCGCGCACGACGACGCAGGTGTGCCCGGCGCCCGCCGACAGCCGACCCATCATCGCGCCCGCGCCCGGCGCTGCGGAGCCGCCGCAACCGACTGCTGCCGCGGCGGCGAGGCCAAATCCAGCGAGGCGCGCCACGGCTGCCCGATCAAGTGGTCAGGGCGCTGTCGACGTTGCCCGCGTACTTCGGATCGCCGACGCCGGTGACCGACGTCATGCCGAGCGCGTGCACGATCGACGTCAAGAGCTGGTTGTGCGGCACCTGGTTGGGGAAGGTGACCAGCCGGCCCGTCTTGAAGAAGCCGCCGCCGCTGCCGATGACGACGAACGGGATCTGGCCGACGTAGTGGGCGGCGCCCTCGCTCATGTCGTTGCAGACGAGGATGACCGTGTTGTCGAGGACGGTGCCGCTCCCCTCGCTGGCCGCCGCCAGCTTGCTCACCACCTCGGCGACCGCCTGCGAGTAGAACCACTGGTCGATCACCGCCTTCTGCGCGTAGTTGGAAGAACCCTGGTGCGCGATGGCGTGCATGTCGGGGCTCGGGATGTTGATCCACGGAAACGTCAGGCTGTTGCCGCCGCCGTTGTCGATCAGGTCCATCGTCACCGCCCGCGACTTCCCGCAGATCACGGCCGCCGCCACCAGGTCCGCCATGAACGTCACGTGGCTGGGATAGTTGGTGACGGTGTTGAAGTTCAGCCCCGTCGGCGTGATGGTCGGCGGCGTGCAGGTGGCCGGCGTCCCCGTCACCGTCACGAGCTGGCTCTCCAGCGACTGGATCGACTGCAGGTGGACCATCACCGCGTTCTTGTCGTCGGTGCCGAGGTTCTTGGCGAAGGTGGTCAGCTCGCCGCCGCAGAAGTCGAGCACGCTCTTGCGCCGCTTGATGAGGGCGTTCATGTCGGCCGGCTGCATGCCGGTGCCGCCGAACAGGTTGGTGAACAGCTTGTACGGATCGTTCTGCTGCGTGTTGGGCGTGCTGGCGGATCGGTAGCTGGTGTAGCTCTTGTAGGGCCGGCAACCGACGTTCAGCCCCGCGTTCGCCACCCCCTGCGTCAGCAAGTTGTCGGCGAACATCTGATCGATCGACGGGTAATCGGCGTTGATGGTCGGCACCTCGTCGGTGCCGTTGGGTGAGCTGACCCCGCCGGTCAGCATCGCCGGATAGGTGAAGTGGCCGCCGTACGTCGAACCGACGTCCATCATCACCTTGATGTCGAACGGGCTCTGCGTCTTGGTGGCGTGCCGGAACAAGATTAGCTTCGAGGCCCAGTTCTGCAGCGGCGACAGGATCGACGGCAGCATCGCCGGCAGCGCCCCCGCGGACGTGCTGGTGTAGAAGCTGGGCGGGCAGATGCCGTCCGTCCAGGTGATGCTGATGAACCGGGTTGGGTAGCCGCTCGGCGCGGCGGCGCGCGCGCGCTCGGTCGACAGCAGCGGCAAGAACCCGGCGCCGACGCCGAGGCGCTTGAGGATCGCGCGGCGCGAGTACTTGAGCTGCGTCTTCGAGGTCCGGATCAGGATGCTCACGGCAGCACCTCCCCCGCCCCGGGCGCGCGGTATCGGAAGGTCCGCGACGTGGCGACGCCGCCGATCGCGTCGCGCATGTTTCCGCTCGCCTGGAAGGCCGTCGCCGCCGACTGGATCGACGCCGCGTCGGCCGCCGTGTCCCAGCGGTTCAGCGCGTAGCGAGCCAGCTGCTTGGCGAAGCACGCCTGCGCCTGCGGGCTATTCGCCAGCAAGCCAGCCAGCGCGATCGCGTCGGGGAACGTCTGAACCGTGCCATCGAGCGTGATCGACCCGCTCGAGTCGACGGCCAGGGTCTGATCGGTGGTCCGCCACTGCCCGATGCCGTCGTAGTGCTCGAAGCCGAACCCGATCGGATCCATCGTGCTGTGGCAGCTGCCGGTGCAGGCGTTCATGTCGTGCATCTCGAAGCGCTGCCGCGTCGTCAGCCCCGGCGTCGGCGGCTGCGGCGGCGGCACGTTCGCGGGCGGGTCGGGAACGACGCCGCACAGTAGCCGCGTGAAGATCGCGTGCCCGCGCCGCACCGGCGACGATCCGTCGGTCGCGCCGTTGATCGTCAGGAATCCCGCCAGCGTCAGGATGCCGGACCGCTGGGTCGCATCGAACGTGACCGGCTTCGCGGTGGTGCCCGTGATGCCGCTGACGCCGTAGACCGTCGCCAGCGCCTGGTTGACCGACGACTTGTTACCGGTCAGAAGGTCGCTGAACAGGCCCGTGCCCAGCACCGCCGTCGTGCCATAGGTGCGGAACTCGTTCTCCATGGCGGTCGCGAGGTCCTGGTTCCACATCGCGTAGATCTTCGGATCCTTGGGCCGCGACGAGATGACGTTGACGTCCAGCCAGTCGTCGATGAAGTCCGCCACGAAGGCCTGCGCTTTCGAGTCGGCGAGCATGCGCGTCACCTGCGTCTGCACGCCGTCGGCGGTCGCGAGCTCCCCGTTCGCGGCCGCCGCGAACAGCGCGCTGTCGGGCATCGTGCCCCACAGGAAGTACGACAGGCGGTTCGCGATCTGGTAGTTGCCGAGCTGCACGACCGCTCCGTCCTTGATCGCCGGGCCGGGATCCATCTCCCAGTGATAGAGGAAGCCGGGCGCCTGCAGCATCGCCTCCAAGAGCAGATCGATGGCGCCGTTAAAGTCGAGGGCCAGTGTCGTGCGCCCGGTCTGGTACAGCGTCGTCAGCGTGCCCGTTTCGGTCGCCGACAGCGGACGCCGGAACGCCTTCGGGCCGAACGTCGAGATGAACATGCCCGCGCAGCTCGCCTCGTCGGACGCGCTGGCCGGCGTGCACGGCAGGATCGTCGACAGCTTGGTCGACATGTTCGTCGCCAGCGTCTCGGCCGCGACCTGCAGGTTGGCGGCGTCGAGCGTGCCGATCGCGGTCGGCTGCCGGAACGGGAACGCGTTGTTGGAGAGGTCGTCAGATTCGCCCGGAACGTCGCCGACCCCCAGCGACGTGTCGCCGAGCAGGTCGCGCACCGTGGCCAGGTACTCGCGCGAGGTCAGGCGCCGCAGCTGCAGAACGCCCGCAGCGTTCGGGTCGGGCGGCTGACCGGAACCGCCCGTTCCATTGCCGGCCGTGCCGGTGCCCGTGATGCCGCCCCCGCCTGGCGAACCGTGGCCGCCGATGCCGCCGTTGCACGCGACGCCGCCCACCAGGGTCGCGCAGCAGATCGCGGCTAACGTTAACGCTGGCGGTTTCATGATGTTCGCACCCTCGCGGCGCGGCGTCTTTTCGACAGGAATCCGGGCGCCTCCACCAAAAGCTACAGACACCTACATCACGGACGCCGCTCCGTGAGAAGCCCCTTAGTGTGCGCCCACATCCTTTGAGTATGCAAGAGCTGGCGACGCACCGAAAATCGACGAGAGCCCTTCGAAAATCGACGAGATAGGGGCCGCGCGGGGCCGAGATCGCCGCGCGCCGCGCGCCCGCGAACGGCACCGGAGTTGCTGCGCCGGGGAGAGGACTCATGTGGCGCGCGAGCCTCGTCCTCCTGACGATCGCCATTCCGGCAATTGCCGACGCGCAGACCGAGACCGGGACGATGAACCTTCACCTCGGCATTCCGCTGGGGACGATCCTGCTCGAGAGCTCGGTGGAGATCTCCAATCCGTCGATCGGATTTTCGGAGGTCGTTCAAGAGCCGCGTGGGCCGGGCGAGTTCGCGGTGACCGGACTGCCGCCCGCGAACGGTTACACGGTGTACGTCGTGTCGCGGTCGACGAATGGCTCCCTCTGCAGCGGGTTCGACGACAGCTTCCCGATCGCCGCCAACACCACGACCATCGTGTTCGCCAATCTGACCTGCGTCCCGCTCTCCGCCCTGCCGGCGCCGGCGCTGGGGGCGTTCGCGCCGCTGCTCGGATTGCTGCTGGCGTCGCTGGGCGCGCTCGCGCTCCGCGCGCGCTCTCGCCGCGTCCCCGGCCCGATCACTTGAGGTCCGCCAGATCGAGCACGACCGGCTGACCGGCCCGCCGCAGCTCCACGATCCGGCGCGCGAGCGCATCGTATGCGTGGAAATCGGAGAGGCGGACCAGCGTCCCCGACGCGCCCGCCTTCGGGTCGTCCGCGAACGCTGCGTCGGTGGCGTCGATCAGGGTGACGCGCGCGCCGCTGGCGCGCTGTCGCTGCAGCCGCCCGAACACCGGCCGCTCGACGTTCTCGTGACGGGTGAACGTGAACAGCGGGTGCGGGTAGCCGGCGTCGTGCACGGCCCGCAACATCGAGACAACGGCGCGGTAAGGGGCGTCGCGGTTCACCACCGTCACCACGACGCCGTCGAATTCCTGGTCGGGATGCCGCTGCGCGAACTCCTGGCGCATCGTCCACAGCCGATTGACCAGCGCATCCGCCGCCACCTCGTGCTGGTCCAGCTCGATCATCGCCTTCGACGGGTCGCCCTCGACTGTCCAGACGTTGATGATCGGCCCGCCGGTGATGGCGTCCGGGCCGACGACATCGGGCGTTCCGGCGTTGAACCACCGGACATCGTCCTGCTGGGCGGGAGGCCAGCGAAGACCGTTCTCGGCGCGCATCGGACTCACGGCGAGGACCAACACGACCGCGATTGCCAGCGCGATCGCGGACGTCAGCAATGATCTCCGGCGCGAAAGCGCCGCCCCGGCGTCGTCTGACGGCGCGGGCACACGCCGCCGCAACCGGAAGATCAGAACCACCGCGACGACGGCCAGCGCGACGATCGTGAAGCTCGAGACGCGCGCAAAAAGCTCCAGGCGCGCCCGCGCGGCTGCCGCGCCCCGCTCCAGCAGCGCCCGGTACTGCGCGAACGGCACCCCGACCGAGGCGCGATAGGCGTCGGCCAGCATCTCGTCCCAGCTCCAGATGCCGGCGATCGCGGGCAGCAGCCCGAGGCCGGTGATCGCGCCGATCGGAAGCGACGGCCCGCCGCCCGCGCGGCGCCGCGCATCCAGCGTCAGCCACAGACCCGCGATGAAGATCAGCGCCGCGAGGAGGCAGACGCGCGTGACCGTCGGAAAGGCGTTCGCCTGCGCCACGATCGCGAAGCCCGCGTCCCAGGGCGCGCGATGAAGTGCGAATGCGTCCATGGCGACGGTTCGCGCCGCGTGGATGGCGCCGGCGCCGGCGCCGAACAGGATCAACAGCGCGGCGCCCGCGACCGCTTGCACCTTCAACGATGGACGCGTGGGCGCTGATCGTCTGAAGCGCCGGACCAACGCGATCACCAGGGCGACAATTTGCAGGATCGCGACCGCGGCGCCGACCACGATGAAGAGGCGCGCGTAGGGGAACGGCCCCACCCAGAGAATCCGCTGCTCAGAAGCCACGGAACAGATCCCTGTGCAGCTGGGCGTCGGTGAACAGCACCCAGTGGAAGAGGAAATGGTTGACCGCCAGCGCCAGCGCCGCCAGCGCGCCGACCATCAGGATCTTCCGCCCGGTTTCCCCCATCGCGGTCAGCCTATCCGATCCGCGTCACCGGCCGGCGTCGAGCGACAGGCCGGCCGTCGCGCCCAGCCAGAGACGTCCCGTCGAACCGATGGTGCCGAGCGGATCGACGTCGATCATGTAGGGACGCGGAAAGTATTCGGCGTGAACGTCGACGAACGGGGCGAGCCGGCGATCGAGGACCGGGAACCGCAGCTCGAACGCGAGGCGCCCCCCCACGTCCATCCGCACGCCGGACTTCGGCGTCGCCAGCCCGTCCGCGCTCAAAGTGAACGGCACCAGCGCGACGCCCGCGGATGCCGAGCCCTCCATCCGCGACAGCGCCCGACGTCCGATCAGGGAGACGCTGCACGGGAATCGTTGCTGGTGGACGACGACCGACGACAGCTGGCTCTCGATCGGCGCGAGGAGGCCCGCGGTGGCGACGGCGCCCAGCGCCCCGTGGCCGATAGCGGCGCGCAGCTCGGCGCCGGCGGCGACGTCAGTGGACGCACCGCCCGACCCGCCGTCGACGCGGCCGGCGGCGGCCAGACTGGTCCAGACCGTCGGACCGGACGGCCGGGCCGTGGAGATCGGCGGCGGCGGTGGCCCGACGATTCGCGTGGCCGGCGGCGGAGGCGGCGGCATCGCGAACATCGGTGGATTGACCGCCAGCGTGATGAAGACGGCGGCGACGCGCGCCCGCTCGGCGCAGTCCCGGGCGGGATCGGCGTATTGCCGGGTCTGACCGAGCGCGACGACTTCGAAGCGGTCCCCCAGATCGGACACCCGCGACAGACCTGACGTCGAGCGCATCGCCTCGTCGCCGAGCACCGGCCGTAGTGCCGCCATCACCGCCTCGCGCTCTGGACACTGCCCCGCCGCCTCGACGACCAGCCCGGGCCCCGGCGCCGGCTCGGTCGCGGCGGCACTGGCGGCGACCGGCCCCACGATCGAACTGACGACTGCCAGCAGCAACGCCGCAAATTTGGCGAGCGCGTTCACGGGGGGCTCATGTGTTGTAGCCTTGACGGCCACGCCCATGGTATCGAGGACTCGATCCTGGGCGCCAGGGAGATCATCGTGCGCGCGCGATCATTGCCACTGCTCGCCGTCGTCGCATTCGCGACCTTCGCGACGCCTGCGTGCGGCCGACACGTCGATCTCGGCGCGATCGGCGACGGGGGCGCCAGCATCCTCTGGACGGCGACCTTCGAACCAGGCGACCTGTCCGAGTGGCTCGGCGAC
>DATFXS010000473.1:0-2659 GCA_035315605.1 Polyangia bacterium | reverse complement strand
CAGCGACTTGTGCGTGATCGCGCGGTGGTAGCAGACCGTCGTGCCGAGCCCACCCAGGAAATGCATCACGGCCGCCGCCAGCAGCACGGGCCAGCCCGGCAGCGGCGCCAGCACCAGGCCGACGACCGCGCCGACGTGGATCAGCGCGAACCACGCGAAGAACAGCTCGTCGCCGCGGGTCGGCCGCCACCACGGCTGCTTCCACGGTTCATGCTTGGCCATGTCGGCCGCGTCCATGGCCGGCAGGCGTGCGACGCGGGCGTTACTCACGCGCCACCGCCGCGTGCAGCCCGGCGTCGCGCAACAGCGACTGGTCCGCGGAGACGTCCGGGTTGCCCGTGGTGAGCAGCTTCTCGCCGTAGAAGATCGAATTTGCGCCCGCCAGGAAGCAGAGCACCTGCGCCTCGCGCGACAGCGCCATCCGCCCCGCCGACAGGCGAACGCGCGACGCCGGCATCAGGATGCGCGCGGTCGCGATCATCCGCACCAGCTCCAGCCCGTCGACGGGCGCGCGGTCGGCGAGCGGCGTCCCCTCGACGGGAACCAGCGCGTTCACCGGCACGCTCTCCGGCTGCGGGTCCAGGTTCGCCAGCGTCGCCAGCATCGCGCACCGATCGTCCAGCGATTCGCCCATGCCGATGATTCCACCCGAACATACGGTGATGCCGGCCTTCCGGACGTTCGCCAGCGTCCGCAGGCGATCGTCGTAGGTGCGCGTCGAGATGATCGATCCGTAGAACGTGCGCGACGTGTCGAGGTTGTGGTTGTAGGCGCTGAGGCCCGCGCCGGCCAGGCGCTGCGCCTGGGATTCGCTCAGCATGCCGAGCGTGCAGCACGCCTCCATGCCGAGCGCGCGGACCCCGCGGACCATCTCCAGCACCTCGTCGAAAGCGGGCCCGTCCTTGACCTCGCGCCAGGCGGCGCCCATGCAGAAGCGGGTCGCGCCCGCGGCCTTGGCGCGCGCGGCGGCGTCCAGCACCTCGGGCGTCTTCATCATGCGCTCGCGCTCGAGGCCGGTGTCGTAGTGCGACGACTGCGGGCAGTAGGCGCAGTCCTCCGGGCAGCCGCCCGTCTTCACCGACAGCAGCGAGCAGAGCTGCACGTCGTTCGCCGGATGGTGCTCGCGGTGAACGAGCTGCGCGCGCATGACCAGGTCCGGGATCGGCAGATCGTAGATGGCGCGGACCTCTGCCAGCGTGTATTCGTGCCTCGGCAAGGTGCGTCTTTTAGCACGTTCCGCCTCGGAACGCGCGCACCCGCTGGCTAGTTCACCCGGCGCAGGACGATCAGGACCCGCACCGTCAGCCAGCGGGCCAGCTCGCGATCCTTGGGGTTCGGCGCGGGCGGCTTGCTCCCCGGCTCGAGACGCGGCGGCGCGCCCGGGTACCAGAGCCCATCGACGTTCTGGCGGCCGCGCACGTAGGCCTCCGCGGTGCGCACGCCCGAATTTTCCTTGCCGAGGCCGACGGCGGTGACACAGTCGAGCGCGTCGAGGACGTCGGTGTAGAAGCGCGGCTCGCCCAGCTGCTCCCAGTAGCTGGCCGCCTTGCGGTCCGGGTAGCGGTCGGGTTGCAGGAAGCGCGTGGCGAGCAGCTCGGCCGCGCGCCGCGCCTCGCGCGAGCTCTTGCGCGTCGCCGAGGCGGCGAACGCGCGCAGCGCCATCCCCGTCACCAGGTGGCTGGACGGGCGTGCGGCGGAGTCAGTGCGAACGCCGCGCCACGCCCAGCCGCCATCGGCCTGGCGGTTGGCGAGCAGGAATCGGAATCCCTTCTCGGTGCGCGCGTCGGCGTCGTAGCCGGTCCGGCACAGCGTCGACAGCGCCCAGCCGTGAAAGTGGATCGCGACGGCGCGCGTGCGCGATTCCGGTGTCTCGCCCAGGGCGAGATCGCCGATGCCGCCGTCGCTGGCCTGCGACGAGAGCAGCAGCTCGGCCGCGCGCGCCACCGCCGGGTGCGCCTTGCCGAGGCCGTACTCCGCCAGCTTCTCCAGCGCCCGCAGCGTCCCGACCGCGCGCGCGAATTTCGGGCCGCCCAGCGTCTTCTCGGGCGGCTTGGCGGGAAAGGCGCCGTTCTTTTCCTGCTTCTTGAGGAACGCCTTGACCTCCGGATAGGTGACCACCTCCGCCGGGCCGGGCGCCTCCTCGTCGTCGATCAGATCGCGGCGCACCCGCGCCACCAGGGCGGGCCCGCCCTCGCGCAGGAGGATCGGCACGGGATCGCGTCCCAGCCGCGCGCGCCAGCCTGACGGGAAACGCGGCGGCGCACCGACGGGAGGTGCGGGCGTCAGGCGGTTCATCACCCCGGAAGCGTATCGCAAAAAACAGACGAGCGAAGCGGATGCAAGAAAAAACTTCGCGCCGTCCGTCGGGCGTATGGCGTCATGAAGGTGGCCGTTGCATCCGGCCAACTTCCCAGTAAGACTCTAGCGGTCTCAGCCCACTGCGCGGCGCATGAGCTCCTCAGAACGACCATCGAAGCAACAGGCCTTCCTGGCGCTCCTGCGGGAGGCCTGGACGTCTTTACATCTGGACGCGCGCCGCCCCGGCGTCGTCGTGCCGCAGGCGCTGCGTGGCGAGCCGCACCTGGTGCTGCAGTACGGCCACGACCTGCCGATCCCGATTCCCGACCTGGAGGTCGACGATTACGGCGTCCGCGCGACG
>DATFXS010000472.1:0-4276 GCA_035315605.1 Polyangia bacterium | reverse complement strand
GCGAAGTTCATGTTGCTCGCGACGATGGGTACGTTGGCCCCGACGCTGGCCGCCGCCTTCAGGATCGCCGCCAGCCCCGCCGGTCCCCAGTCGAGCTCGTGGTTGCCGATGGTGGTGGCGTCGTAGCCGAGCATCTGCATGACGTGGAGCTCGCCGGCCGCGGTCGTCCCGAGGAGCTCGAACAGGCTGCCCATCATGAAGTCGCCGGCGTCGAGCAGCAGCACCGGCTGGCCCTTGGCGGCGGCGGACCTGCGCGCGTCGGCGACCGCCGTCGCGAGACGCGCGAGCCCACCCACGGTCGCATCGTCACCGGTGGTCTCGGGCGTGTAATCGGCCTCCGGCGAATGGCCGTTCAGGTGCGAATGGATGTCGTTGGTGTGCAGGATGACCAGCGACTGCGTCTCCGCGGGCGGCGGCGACGAGGAGCACCCCACCGCCGCGATCGCGATGCCGACGATCGCGGCCCAGCGGTGGCGGATCGTGTGCAGCGGGTTCGTGTTCTCGGTGTTCTGCGTGTGCTCTCGATTGGTCTTCATGGGCTCTCCTCCGTTGGCATCGTCCGCACAGCAATCGCCGTGCCCCGAGACACGAAGATCGCGCCCAGCCCACGCGCGCTCGTCACGACGGAAGCGCCGCGACGAAGTCGCCGATCAGCGCGTCGTACGAGCAGGGGCTGCTCGTGGTCGCGTCGTTGTCCGAGGTCGTGCAGAACCCTTGCGCGTTCTGCGGGTGAGAATCCCCCGTGTACGTGCGCGCCTCGATGCGGATCGACGTCGGCGACAGGCGCGTCGCCGTCGTCCGGATCAGCTGAGGCATGTCGCAGGTCCCGGCGGGGTTCCAGGTACCGGTGGTCACGAAGGTGCCGGCGAGTGACCCGTGCGCGTCGCTCGTCAGCTCATAGGAGTACCAGGCGGCGTACCCGCTGCCCGCACGAACGCTGGCGGCCGTGGCATCGCAGCTTGCGACATCCGGGCAGGAGACGATATCGAGACGCGGGGGATGGGCGTCGACCGCGACGAAGAATTTGTCAGGCTCCTGCGCGAGCACCGATGGACCTTCTGCGTCGCAGGCGGTCGTATTTTCGGTCTTCGCGCTCAGCTGATAGACGCCGACCCAGTCGGACAGACCGTCGCCTCCCGGTCCGCCGCAGCCGGCCGTCACAGCGAACAGACCGCACCCGAGGACGAGGCGCATCAATCGTTGGCGCAGGCGTGGACGGGTCACAGCAGCACCAGCAGCCCGAACTGCACGCCGAACTCCGTCAGCTTCTCGTCCGTCGTCGTCGGGGAGCTGCCTGGGCTGTTCGACGTGCTGCGGCCGCTGAACGCGATGTCGAACGTCGGGCCGAAGGTGATGGCGGCGCGCGGGACGACGGTCAGCACGATCGGCGCCTCCACCGAACCGAGCAGCCCATCGAAAGAGCTCGACGACTCGGTGGTCCCCTGCGAGGTGAAGTCGTCCGACAGGTGCCGATAGGTGATCCCCGCGCGCGGCCAGATGGCGAGCGTCGGGGTGACCCTGGCGAGGTAGCCGACGCGCGGCGTGATCTGTAAGCCGGTGATCGTCTGGTCGCTCGTGCCGGACGACATCGAATAGTGAAACACCGCCAGGGCGGCTCCGACGCTGAACCCGCGCGCGACGAAACCGTCCAGCGCGACGCGCGGAAATGAAGCCGGCGTGAAGAGCCCGGCCGCCGGGTTGCCGAGCACGGAGAACGTCGTCCCGCTGCTCGAATTGACCTCCATGCCATTCATCGACGTCGACATGGACGAATAGTCGAAGCCGAACAGACGCTCGGCGGAGACCGTGAGGTGGCCGGTGTCGCCGAGGCGCGGCGGCTCGGGCGCGCCGGCCGTCTGGGCCGCGGCGCGGCCGGAAATCGCAACGACAATCAGGAAGGTGATCAATCCACGCGCGCTCGTCATGACGTGCTCCTTTCGGTTGAAAGACTTCTGAACGTCGAGGTGCGACAGCAACGCCCGTGCCCATTCGTTGACCGCACCGGTGCGCCGACGCCGCGCGTTCAGCCGCGTCTCCGGCGGCGCACACCACACCGACTACACGGCGCCGCACACGCATCACCGCGCGGATCGCCGGCGCGCCGGGTTCGCATCCCGTTTGCGTCCGCGATCACGGCGTGGCCCGGGGCGTGCAAAGCGTTCGCGGCATGAAAACCATCGCCATCGCCACCGCGTTCGCGCTGCTTGCCGTCGCCGGCGCCGCCCAGGCCGACCCGGCCGCGGATCGCACGCACAAGCTGATCGAAACATTCAAGACCGTGAAGGCCGCGCCTGAAGGCGGCAAGCTGTCGCCCGCCGAAGAGGCGGCCAACGCGAAGACGTTCGCCGCGCTGGACGCGTTCTTCGACTTCGCGACGTTCGGGACGGACTGCCTCGGACCGTCGGCGGGCAAGCTGTCGCCGGCGCAGGCGAAGGAATTCAAGGAGCGGCTGATGCAGATCCTCCGCCGGCGCGGCTATCCGAACGGCGGATCGGTGTTCCGCGAAGGCGTGATCAAGGAAGGCAAGCCTGCCGAACGCGGCGGGGCGATCGCGGTACCGCTCTCGATCAGCTTTCCGAAGCAGGACGTCTCGATGGAGGTCGAATTCGTCTGGAGCAAGACGGGCAAGATCGTGGACCTGCTTCTGGACGGCGATTCGCTGTCGAAGGACACGCGCAACCAGGTGGGACGCATCGTCGCCAAGGGCGGCGCCGACGATCTGATGCGGCGGGTGATCGCGAAGCAGAAGGAGGTGGAGAAATGAACCCGCGCATCGCAAGCGTCGCGGTGGTGCTGGCCGGATGGGTCGCCGCGACGACGGCCGCCGCGGCCGAGGCCGGCGCCCCGGCCGCCGGGCATCTGGTTGCGCCGCTTGGCGTGGACGACTGCGTCCGGATCGCGCTCGAGCACAGCGCGCGCGTGGTCGCGGCCCAGGCCGACGTCGGTGTCTACCGCGCCCAGGCCGCGCAGATCGAGGCGCTGCTGTCGATGAAGTTCCAGGCGATCACGTTCCTGGCACCGATGTATCGGGCCGAGGGCGGGCTCGGGTTCTCCACGCCCTACCATCACGATCTGTCGGATTGGGGCCCCTACGGTCACGCCGACGCGCGCCTCATCAAGCCGCTCGCGACGTTCGGGCGGTACACGGCCGGTGTCACCGCCGCGCGCGAGCGCGTCGCGGTCGAAGAGGAACACGCGAGAGAGATCGCCGACACCGTGCGCGCCGAGGTGCGGCGCCTCTACGCGCTGCGCCTGTACGCGCTGTCGATGAAGCCGAACCTCGAGAACGGCAAGGAGATCCTCGCGGGCGCGATCAAGAAGGCCGAGGAGATGTACGCGGCCGACAGCGGCGAGGTGACGCTGCCCGATCTGATGCGGCTGCGCTACGGCGCGGGCGAGATCGACCGCTACCTGCGCATGGCGGACGACGGCGCCGGGCTGGCGGCGCTGGCGATCAAGCAGGCGATGGGGCTGCGGCTGGAGGAGCCGATCGTGTTCGCGGACGACCGGCTGGTGCCGCCCGAGGATCCGGTTCCGACGCTGCCCGCGCTGGTCGCCGTCGCGATGACCGACCGCCCCGAGATTGGTCAGATCGCGCACGGCAGGCGGGCGACCGCCGCGTGGGAGACCGCCGAGCGGCGCGCCAACCTGCCCGTGCTGTTCGCCGCCGCCGCCGGCCAGGCCGACTGGACGCCGATGCGGCCGCCCGGCTATTCGGCGGCCTACTACAACCTCTACAACGACTGGTTCGCGGGCGTCGCCGTCGGTCTCAAGTTCGACATCGACCTCGCCGCCGCCAGCGCGCACGCCGCCGAGGCGCACGCGAAGGCGCAGTGGGTGGACGCGAACGCCGCGCTCGCCGACACCGGCATCCCGCTGCAGGTGACGAAGGCGCGGCTCGACCTGGTGCAGAACCGGGACCTCGCGCGCGTGGCGGACGACGAGGTGAAGTCGACGCGCAAGTGGATGACCTTCTCGGCCGCCGCCTACATGAGCGGCACCGGCGAGGCGCGCGACGTGCTCGAGGGGGTGGGCGCGTACCTGCTCGCCAAGAAGGCCTACTACGATCACCTGCTGGGCGCGTACCAGGCCCGGGCCGACCTCGAGCTGTCGATGGGAACGAGGGCGCCGCGATGATGTTCGATCGCCTGTTCGGCCGGCGCTGGCTGGTTGTGTCGATCTACGCGGTGGTCGCCCCGATCGCGATCTGGCTCTGCACGCGGATCCGCCTCGACAGCAACCTCCTCAACCTGCTGCCGTCCGACATCCCCGCTGT
>DATFXS010000471.1:0-8524 GCA_035315605.1 Polyangia bacterium | reverse complement strand
CGCGAACGCCTCGTGGTCGTCGGCAATGGCATGGTCGGCCATCGTTTCCTCGAGCTCCTCGCCGAGCGCGCAGCGGCCGCCGGGCAGGCGCCGTTCGATGTGACAGTGATCGGCGAAGAGCCGCGGCTCGCCTACGATCGCGTCGGGCTGTCGACCTTCTTCGACGGCCGCACGGCTGACGAGCTGTCGCTGGCGCGCCCGGGCCAGTACGAGGCGGCCGGCGTCGCGGTCCGACTCGCGACGCGCGCGCGGCGCATCGATCGCGCGCGCCGCATCGTCGAGATCGACGGCGGCGAGATCCTTTACGACCGCCTGCTGCTCGCGACTGGATCCGCGCCGTTCGTGCCGCCGGTGCCGGGCCGCGATCTGCCGGGCTGCTTCGTCTACCGGACGATCGAAGATCTCGAGGCGATCTCCGCCTGGGCCGCCGCCCACCCGGGCGGCGCGGGCGCCGTGATCGGCGGCGGCCTCCTCGGCCTGGAGGCGGCGTACGCGCTCCAGAAGCTGGGCATGAAGGTGCACGTGATCGAGCTGGCGCCGCGCCTCATGGCGCTGCAATTGGATGATGCGGGCGGGGCCGTGCTGCGCCGCCGGATCGAGGAGCTTGGCGTTGTCGTGCACACCGCCACCGCCAGCAAGGAGATCCTTGCCGGCGACGGCCGCGTTCGCGCCCTTCGCTTCGCCGACGGCACCGAGCTGGACGTCGACGCGGTGGTCTTCTCGGCCGGCATCCGACCGCGCGACGAGCTGGCCCGCGACGCCGACCTGCCCGTGGGCGCTCGCGGCGGCATCGCGATCGACGAACGCTGCCGGACCGCCGACCCCGCCATCCACGCCATCGGCGAGTGCGCGTCCTACGAAGGGCGCTGCTACGGCCTGGTCGCGCCCGGCTACCAGATGGCGCGCGCGGCGGTCGCCGACCTTTGCGGCGGAGACGACCTGTTCACCGGCTTCGACATGAGCACGAAGCTGAAGTTGCTAGGCGTCGACGTCGCCAGCTTCGGCGATGCGTTCGCCGCGCACCCGGGCGCACACGTCATCAGCATTTTCGACACCGCCAGCGCCGTCTACAAGAAGCTGGTGCTGTCGCCCGACCGCAAGCACCTGCTGGGCGGCATGCTGGTCGGCGACGCCGCCGCCTACGGGCAGCTGCTGCAGCTGGCCCAGAACCAGATCGTGCTGCCGCCCGCGCCCGAGACGCTGATTCTGCCGACGCCGGCCGGGGGCAAGCCCGCCGGCGCGGGCGTGACCGCGCTGCCTGACGCCGCCCAGATCTGTTCGTGCAACAACGTCAGCAAGGGCGCCATCTGCGAGGCGATCCGCGCCCAGAAGCTGACCGCCATCGGCCCCGTCAAGAGCTGCACCAAGGCCGGAACGACCTGCGGCTCGTGCGTGCCGCTGGTGACCGAGCTTCTCAAGACCGAGCTGAAACGCGCCGGCATCGCGGTGTCGAACCACCTCTGCGAGCACTTCCCGCACAGCCGCCAGGAGCTCTATCACCTGATCCGCTTCCACAAACACAAGACCTTCGACGCGGCGCTGGCGGCGCACGGCAAAGGCCGCGGCTGCGAGATCTGCAAGCCGGCGGTGGCGTCGATCCTGGCGTCGGCCTGGAACGAGCACGTCATCGCGCCGAAGCACCGGCCGCTGCAGGACACCAACGACCGGTTCATGGCCAACATCCAGCGCGACGGCACGTATTCGATCGTCCCGCGCGTCGCGGGCGGCGAAATCACGCCCGCCCAGCTGGTCGCGATCGGCCGCATCGCGGGGGCCTTCGGCCTCTACACGAAGATCACGGGCGCGCAGCGGATCGACATGTTCGGCGCGCGCGTCGAACAGCTCCCCGAGATCTGGCGCGAGCTGGTCGCCGCCGGCTTCGAATCCGGGCACGCCTACGGCAAGGCGCTGCGCACGGTGAAGTCGTGCGTCGGCAGCACCTGGTGCCGCTACGGGGTGCAGGACTCGGTCGCGATGGCGGTCCGGATCGAGAACCGCTACAAGGGGCTGCGCGCGCCTCACAAGCTCAAGAGCGCGGTCTCGGGCTGCGCGCGCGAGTGCGCCGAGGCGCAGGGCAAGGACTTCGGCGTCATCGCCACCGAGAAGGGGTGGAACCTCTACCTGTGCGGCAACGGCGGCATGAAGCCGCAGCACGCGGTGCTGTTCGCCACCGACCTCGATGACGAGACGTTGCTCCGGTACATCGATCGCTTCCTGATGTTCTACGTGCGCACGGCGGACCGGCTGCAGCGGACGGCCGGCTGGTTCAACAACCTCGAGGGCGGCATCGATTATCTGCGCAGCGTGATCATCGACGATTCGCTGGGCATCTGCGCCGAGCTGGAGGCCGAGATGGCGCACGTCATCGACACCTACGAGTGCGAATGGAAGGCGGCCCTCGCCGATCCCGAGAAGCTGCGGCAGTTCCGCGCCTTCGTGAACAGCGACGCGCCCGACCCCAGCATCGTCCGCATCCCCGAACGGGCGCAGCACCGGCCCGCGACCTGGGAGGAGAAGGCGCGCCGCGTGCCGGCGCTGGCGCTGGTGGCCAACGGATCATGAGCGCGGTGGCCCCATCAGTGTGGGAGGACTGGATCGACGTCTGCAGCGTCGACGACATCACGCCCGACACCGGCGTCGCCGTCCTGATCGGAGATCTCCAGATCGCCGTCGTCCGCGTCGGCGAAGGCGATGCCCAGCAAGTTTTCGCGGTCGGCAACTACGATCCGTTCAGCCGCGCCTTCGTGATTGCCCGCGGCATCGTCGGGGATCGCGGCGGCATCCCGAAGATCGCGTCGCCGATCTTCAAGCAGAACTTCGACCTGCGCACCGGGCAATGCCTGGACGATCCGAACATCAGGATCCCTTCGTACCCGACGCGCGTGCGCGACGGCCGCATCGGCGTCTGCCTGCCGCCTTGATCGGCGTGAAACATCGCCCCGCGGATTCGTTTACGAACATTTGACCGAGGATCGGGCGTCGCGAAACGGCCCCGCCGCTAGCGTCGAGGTGCTCAATCGAAAAGGAGAGCACCATGTCGACCAAGAAGATTCTGTTTCAGGTTTTTGCCATGACGGCGTTCGCGTCCGCCGCCCGTGCCGCGGATTCGCTCCCGCCAGCACCGCTCCCGGCCGCTCCCGAATCCAGCGCGCCCGCGCCGGCCGAGACCGCTGTCGCCAGCGCCACCGTCGCGCCGATGGCCGCGCCCGCGCCGCCGCCACCACCCTATTCCCTCCCCTGGCAGCTGCGTCCGGTCGCTGCCGCCAACGTCGTCCGATCGGACACGTCGGTCGCGTTCTACGACAACGGCGCCGGCGCGAGCGGCAGCACCGTCGCGACGATGCTGCTCGCCAGCTACAAGGTGACGCCCTCGCTGGCACCGTTGGTTCGCCTCGGTTACGTCCAGAACGACGCCCCCGCGGCGGGGGCCGACGGAACGTCGTTCGTCAATCCGATCGTCGGCGCGACGTACGCGCGGAAGATCGACGCTTTTCGGTGGGCAGCGTTTCTGGGCGCGACGATCCCGATCGGGATGGGTGGCGGCAACATGCCCGACGCGGGCGCGGCGAACGCGGATTCGTCCGGCGTCAAGGCCCGCTCCGCGATGGACAACGCGATGTTCGCGGTCAACTACTTCACCGCGATCGCCGGCGGCGACGTCGCCTACGTCGACCACCGGCTGACCGTCCAGGCCGAGGCGACGCTGTTTCAGCTGTTCCGGGTGCGCGGCGATAACGCCCCGTCCAGCACCGACTCCACCCGCACGAACTCGACCGTCGGGCTGCACGCCGGCGTGTTCATCATCCCGATTCTGTCGCTGGGCGGCGAGCTCCGCTACCAGCGCTGGCTGTCGTCGAACACGCAGTTGACGATGGGCAACAAGGTCGCCATCCCCGACTTCGCCAAGGACACGGTGACCGTCGCGATCGGCCCGCGCGCGCACTTCGCCATCGGCAAGAGCATGTGGCTGCGGCCCGGGATCTCGTACGCGCGGGGCCTCGATCGCCCGCTGACCGACGGGTCGTACAACGTCATCCAGGTCGACCTGCCGCTGTATTTCTGAAGAAGGACTAGTCGCCGACGAAGCCGAGCGCGGCGGTGCCGATCTCGCCGAGATGATCCATCTCGTGCGAGACGGCGTTGAACCAGCCGCGCGCGTCGACGTCGATCTCCGTTTCGCGGCCCGCCAGCACGAGATCCTCCATGCGCATCAGCTCGCCGTAGCTGGACGACGCCAGCGCGCGCTCGAGCAGCTGCTCGGCGGGCCGTGGCGCCGTCGCCGCGAACACGTGAAGGTAGCTCGATCGAGCCGACGTCAGCGCCGCGAGCGCCCGCCGATCCGCGTCCGAGATCGATCGCGCCGCCAGACCAGCGCCGATGCGCGCGCGTTCGATGCCCGTCTTCTCCTTCGCGTACAGCAACACCACGCACGCCAGGGCGTTGGGGCGGTTGTCGGCGGAGGCGTAGGCGACCAGGGCCGCGTCGCCGACGCCGAGCAGCTCGGCGTTGACGCGCGTGTACGATTCGACCACCTGCACGGGCGGCATCCGGCCATCGTCGATCAAGCTGCGCGAGGCGATGAGCTGTCGGAGACCGGCGTCCACGCGGTCGAGCCGGCCCGCGAGCGACGCGCCCACCGCATCGCCCATTTCGCGCCACAGCCCGAGGAACCGCTCGCGGCGCGCGTCCATCCGTTCCCGCTGGCGCGGCAGCTCGCGCCGGAAGATCCGCCCCGACGACGCCGCCGCGATCGCCGACATGCCGCGCTCGTTCTGCGTCTCGTTCAGCAGGCCCGACATCGCCGCCATCAGCTTCGGGAACAGGTCGGGGCGCGACCGGCGCTGAGGTCCCGGCGTCGTCGCGTCGAGGCCCCGCGAGGGGCCACCGCCCTCGAGGAACAGGATCTGCTTTTCGACGCACGCCGCCTTCAACAGCCCGGCGTCGACGGCCATCCGCAAGGCGCCGTCGAACGTCGTGGCCTCGAACGTGCGCACCCCCAGGGACGGCTCGGCGGGCGCGATCGTCACCAGCGCGGCGCCGTCATCGGCGACCTCGACGCTGCCAGAGTCGTCCGGCCCGAGGCAGAAACGAAGCAACCGTAAGGCGTCCGTACGCGTGAGAGGCATCTCGCCGCCGACCTCCCTGATCGGCGCATCTCACAGAATACGGACCCGCTATTTCGCCGACGTTTCGGTCGAGATCAGTCTCGGTAACGGTTCGGTGCGATTGTTTCCTGATGTGCACGGTAGGCGAAGCACCTACCAGGAAAATCAGGCGACGCCGTCGGCGATCTCGATCTTGATGTTCCAGGCCTTGGACAGCCAGTCGAGCAGATCGGTCTCGTTGTGGTCCAGCGCGCCCTCGCCTGCGCTCTCCAGGACGGTCCCGAAAATGACCTCGCGCGCGTCCTCGCGCGCGATGCCGCGCAGGAATTTACGGAATGACTCCTCGTCGGTGAAGCGCTTCTCGAAGGCGTCCAGCGTGCGCTGGTACTCGCCCTCGCCGAATGCGTCGACCAGCGACTCGACGTGCTCCAACTCGTCCTCGGTGACGTTGCCGTCGGACATGACGATCAACTTCATCAGCCCGACCAGCGCCGTCCGTTCGTCCTGGTTCAGATCCGCGAGCTCCATGCCGCGAGGTTCCCCGGTCTGGCCGTCGCGGTCAAGCCGTGCGCGTCAGGTGGCCGTCAGTGAGAATGCGCGATCCGTCCCTGGCGGCGCGATGCGGGCTGGCGCACGTAATAGTGGACGCCGGTACGCGGGTGCTCGAGGCGGACGATCACTGCGTCGTCGCCGGTCAGCGGGGCCACCACGGCGCGGAAACGCCCGTGCTCGTCGACGGCCAGGGTCTGTCCGCCGGCGCTCACCTTCGCGCCGTCGATGGTGACGCCGTCGACGGCAACCAATCCGGGGCCAGGCGGCTCGGCCCCGGACCGCTTCGAGAAGAACTGCGCGGTCGGCGCCGCGTTGTCGAACCGAATCGTGACCGTCGTCTTGGGCGACGCATGACCGTCGCCGGTGGAATACCACCAGACGTAGCGCCCTTCACCGAGCGCCCCCGACGAGAGCTGCTTCTTGGCGGTCGGCGAGGCAAACGTCTGGACGCCGTCCGGCGACTCGATGTGAAGGGTCGCGTCCCCGGCACCGGCGGGCGCGGCCGCCCAACCGAGCGTCAGGGCGGGCAGCCGGGTCTGAAACAGCACGGTGTACCGGCGCCCGTCGGCGTCGAGCGCGTTGACCGGGGCCCGGCGCGAAACCGCCGCGTCGCCGCCGTCGCGCTTGACCGTGAGCGTTCCCGTCGCGCGCGGCTTCGCGGCACGCGCGTCGCCGGCGCAGCGGACGCTGTAGCGTACGGCGCCCGGCCGCAGCTTCAACACCAGCGCCCCGCTGCCGGCCAGCTTGCGGTGATCGTGTCCGTTCTTGACCTCGACGTTGGCCTCGTCGGGGCACAGTCGCTCGAACGCGAGGCGAAGCGACAGCGTCCGCCCGCCGACGTGCAGCGTGCCGCTGTCTCCGGCCTGCAGCGTCACGTCGGCGCGCGCGTGCGAGGTCCGTGAAGCCGACGCCTGATCGTCGACAGCCGCGGGGACCGGCGCGGCAGCGGCCGGCGCGGGAACAACGGGCTCGGCGGGCGGCGGTGGCGGCGGCGCCGGTGGCGGCGGCGGCGGTGCGTCCACGATCGGCGCGCCCATCACCACCTCGTAGCGTTCCGGCTTCGCATCGCCCGGATTGACCCGCGCCCCCTGCCCTTGATCGATGGTCAGGTCGCCGCCCGAAGCGAGCAGCACGGCCCGCCCGACGACCACCTCCAGCGACGATCGGGCCCCGTCGGACGACACGCGCACCCGCGCGCCCCGCTCGACGCGGGCGACGCCCAGCGCGGTCACGATCGCCATCTCTTCGGTGGCCGCCTCGACCTCCGCAGATCCGAGCTCGACGTTCAGATCGGCGCCGCGCGCGGTCGGCAGCGCCCCGCGCGCGAACCGGATGCGGGCATGCTCGAGCACGCGTATGACGGTGCCGCTGGTCAGGCGCAGCCGGGCCTGCGAGGCCGCCCCCGTCCGCATCGCGTCGCCGACCGCGAACACGAACCCCGGGCCCGTCGCCGTCCACGCCTGGCCGGCGTCGTTTCGCTCGACCGTCCCCTGCGTCTCGATCACCGTCGCCACGGGCTGGCCGCGTCGCGAGCAACCCGGCGAAAGACCGACCATCACGCCGGCCAGCCCGGCGATCGCGGCCCCCAGGCGGACGTTCATCGCGCGCTCCGCAGATCGACGTTCAGCAAGGTGACGCCGTTTCGCTCCACCTCGACCTGGCGGTGCTGCGTCTCGAATCCCGGCGCCGCGATGGTGACCTGGTACGTCCCAGGCGCGACGTCGACTTCGAACCGGCCCTCCTGCGTCCGCAGCGTGACCGGCGGCTTCTCGCTCGCCTCGATCGTCACCTCGGCGTCGAGGCCGGTTCCCCTGAACGACCGGATCAGCCCGCGGATCTGCCCGTTCGGCAGGCGTCGTCGCAGCGTCAGGGTCGTTTCGGTCTTGGCCGGCGCGGTCAGCGTGACCGTCTCGGTGGCCGGCTCGCAGCCGGTCGCCTGCGCCTCGACGATCAGCGTCCGGCCCGCCTGGCCGGAGAACGTGAAGCGACCGTCGGCGTCGACCTCGACGGTCGCCGGCTCCGCGCCTTCGCCAGCCCGGATCGTCACCTTCGTCTCCGCCAGCGCGCCGCCGTCCGCCGCGACGACGCGGCCTTCCAGCGTGGCGGTGGCAGGCGCGGGCGCCACCGGCGTGGGCGGCGGCGGCGCGGAACGGTGCGGGATCGGGCGATCCCCGCCGAAACGATAGCCGACCCCCAACCAGATGGCGGCGCGCGGCGGGACCGGCACCAGCGGACCCGACGCCGCCAGGTCCGGGCGCGCGCCCACGTCCGCCTCGATCTCGGCCTCCAGACGAACGTCCGCCGTCACGGCGTAGCGCGCTCCGGCGCCCGCGCGCAGCGGCGACGCCGACGGCGACGGGCTCCCCGCGCCGACCATCACCTCGGCGCTCAGCTCGGCGAACAGCTGCGTCCGGCCGGCGCCCGTGGCGGCGGCCAGGCCCAGCAGCACCTGATCGAAGGCGCTGAGCTCGAGCCCCAGGCGATCACTCGGGCTCAGCAGCGCGGCATCGCCCGCGCTGCGGGCGCTGCGATTCAGTCGATAGCCGGCGTTGGCGCTGACCCAGACCGGCGACGTGCGCAGCGCCCAGGTGAGCGCCGCGACCAGCTCCGGCGTGGTGGCCGACAGATCGATCGACGGCGCGTTCGTACCTGGAAACCAGACGCCCAGCCGCCCGCCGAGGCGCAGCGAACGGCCGAGCGCGCCGTCGACGCGAACATAGAGCCGCGGATCGCCGACCCACCCGTCGTCGGTCGTCTGCCCGACCCGATGGTGATCGTACCGGCCGTCGAAGCGCAGGCCGAGGCCCAGCCAGTCGACCGGGCGACCCTCGACGGCGACCGCGCCCGCGGCCCGCTGGTGCGAATCG
>DATFXS010000470.1:0-2780 GCA_035315605.1 Polyangia bacterium | reverse complement strand
CGGGGGAGGGGACCGGGTTGGGGCTCTGGATCTGCAGCGGCATCCTGAGCGCTCTGGGCGGCGAGATCAGCGTCGACAGCGACGTCGGCAAGGGGAGCACCTTCCGCGTCAGACTGCCGGCGGTTGCGATCGAAACGCCGGGAAGCGGACCGACCGGGCTGCCCGCCGACGTGGGGGCGCAGGGCGGCCGGCTGCTGATCGTCGACGACGAACCGATGATCCTGGGCGCGCTGCGCCGGGCGTTCTCCGTGGATTATCACGTGACCTCCGTCGGCGACGGCCGCCGGGCGCTCGAGCGGATTCGCTCGGGCGAGCGCTACGACGTCATCCTGTGCGACCTGATGATGCCGGAGATCACCGGCATGGATCTGTACGCCGAGCTGGGCCGGATCGCGCCCGATCAGATCGACAAGGTCGTCTTCGTCACCGGCGGCGCCTTCACGCCGCGCGCGCGTGAGTTCCTGGAAAGGGTCCCGAACGCGCGCGTCGAAAAGCCGATCGATTTTCAGAATCTGAAGTTGCTGCTACGCAATCTGCGGCGCTGACGCTATCTTTGACGGCGCCCCCATGCTGATCGGCGTCCCGAAGGAGATCAAGACGCGCGAGTACCGCGTCGCGATCACGCCCGCCGGCGTGCGCCAGCTGGTCGCGCACGGCCACCGCGTTCTGGTCGAGCACACGGCGGGCGAGGGGAGCGGCATCAGCGACGAGCAGTACGTCGCGGCGGGCGCGACCGTCGTCCCGAACGCCGCCGAGGCGTGGGGCACCGAGATGGTCATCAAGGTCAAGGAGCCGCTCGCCTCCGAGTTCCGCTACTTCCGCGACGGGCTGGTCCTGTACACGTACCTGCACCTTGCCGCGGAGCCGGCGCTGACACGCGAGCTGGCGCGCACGAAGGTCGCCGCCGTTGCGTACGAGACGATCGAGACCGCCGACGGCCGGCTGCCGCTGCTGCGGCCGATGAGCGAGGTGGCGGGCCGTATGGCGGTCCAGGTCGGCGCCAGCTGCCTCGAGAAGGAACGCGGCGGCAAGGGCGTGCTGCTGGGCGGCGTGCCGGGCACGCGGCGCGGGCGGGTCGTGATCCTGGGCGGCGGCGTCGTCGGCCGCAGCGCCGCCACCATCGCCATCGGCATGGGCGCGTACGTCACCGTGCTGGACCTGCGCTCGAAGGTGATGGAATACCTGGAGGACGTGTTCGGCGGCGCGGTCGAGACGCTCTATTCCAACCCGCACAACATCGAGGAAGTGGTACGCCGCGCCGACCTCGTCGTGGGCGCCGTGCTGGTCCCGGGCGCGGTCGCGCCCAAGCTTGTCGACGAGACGCTGATCGCGGCGATGGAGAAGGGGAGCGTGGTCGTCGACGTGGCGGTCGACCAGGGCGGTTGCATCGAAACCTGCCGCCCGACCGACCACGATCACCCGACGTACGAGGTCCACGGCGTCGTTCACTACTGCGTCCCCAACATGCCGGGCGCCGTGGCGCAGACCAGCACCTGGGCGCTGACCAACGTCACCATCGCGTACGCGCAGAAGATCGCGGACCTCGGACTGGCGCGCGCGGTGATCGACGATCCGGCGCTGGCGAAGGGCGTGAACTGCTACGGCGGCGAGGTGACCTGCTCGCCGGTCGCGCTGGCGCACAAGCTGCCTTACAGCCCGCTGTCGAAGCTGATCAAGCTCGCGTAGCGGCCGCTGTCGCTGGCGCCGTCACGGCGCGCAGCTGGTCGGGTCGGCGCACGCCATCGACGGGCACGTCACGGTCTGCGATTGCGTGCAGCCGCCCATGCCCGTCCCGTCGCAGAACATCGTCGTCAGGTCCGTGCCGCTGCAGGACGTACCGCAGACCGTGCTCATGTCATAGACCTCGCACGCGCCGCCGCTGGTGCAGCGGCCGTCGGTGCCGCAGGTCGCCTCGGGCTGGATCAAGCACATGCCCGTCGGATCGAACGCGTGGGCGGGCACACCCGCGCAGGTGCCGACGTTGTTCCCCGTGCAGCTCTGACACTGACCGGTGCACGCCGAGTCGCAACAGACGCCTTGCGGCGCGCAGTGCCCGGTGCCGCACTCGCCGTCGCGCCCGCAGGTGCTGCCGTCGTTGGGCTTCTTCGGGACGCAGCTGCCGGGCGTCGTGATGTTGCCGTTGCAGTAGAACGCGCCGACGCACATCGTGTCGTCGGTGCAGGTCCCGCGGCAGCCGCCGGTCGCGCAGGTGTACGGCGCGCAGTCCTGCACGGGCGGCACCGAGCAGCTCCCGGTGCCGGTGCAGCTTCCGCCGGGCTGGAACTTCGAGACGGTCGTGCAGAAGAAGCCGCTGCACATCGTGCCGTTCGCGACCTGCTGGCAGGCGCCGGCCACGCAGAGGCCGGTGCCGTTGTTGCCGCAGGGCGGGTTCGCCGGGCAGCGGCCGTGCGGATCGGCCTCGGGCGTGACCTGGCCCAGCGCCGTGCAGTTGCCGGGAGAGGTGCCGTTGCAGGTTTGGCAGGTGCCGCACGAGGCGAAGTTGCAACAGACGCCGTCGACGCACTGGTTGCTCGTGCATTCGTGGTTGGATCCGCAGCCCGCGCCCGCGCCCCCCTTCAGCTGGCACGAGCCGTTCGGGGCGTTGCAGAAGTAGCCGCCGATGCAGTCGTTGTCGGAGTTGCAGCTCGACAGGCAGGCCGTGCCGCCCGTGTTGCAGACCAGGTGGTTGGCGCAGGTCATCGTGCCCGTCTGGCTGCAGGTGCCGCTGCCGCTGCAGAACGACGGCGGCTGGTAGGTGTTGCCGCTGCACGACACGGCGG
>DATFXS010000469.1:0-2760 GCA_035315605.1 Polyangia bacterium | reverse complement strand
GCGCTACACGCGCTGGCGCGCGCTCCAGATCGGAATGGTCGTCGGCGGCATCGGCGCGTCGCTCTACGGGATGACGCGGATCCAGGGCGATCACACGCTGGGGGGTGGGTTGTTCCTCGGCGGCGCGCTCGCGGTCTTCGTCGGATTCTTGATCGATCCCGATCCGGTCGGCGAATCGGAGGCGCGCCAGCTCGCCGACGCGCACAACAAGGCGCTCAAGCGCCGGCTCGGTTTGACAAGCGACGAGCCGATGCGGCCCGCCGAGCCGACGCCCGTCCGATGGCGACTCGCCGCAGGGCTGGCGCCGGGCGCCGGCAGCCTGGGTGTGACGCTGAATTTCTGAGGAGGAGGAGGTTTTCGATGAACGGGACGATGACGGAACGCAAGCGGGGTGTGCGCGCGGTGGCGATGGCGGCCGCGCTCATTGCATCTTTGGCCAGCGGCGCGGCGCGCGGGGAGGCCGCAGCGGCCGTATCGGCGTCGGCCGCGGCGCCCGCGCCGATCCCGGGGATTCCGGGCGGGCCGATGCTGACGCCAGGCGAGAACGCCGAGGAGACGTACCAGCTCAACTACGTCGGCATCCAGCATTTCGAGTTCGGCGGCTACCAGGGCGCCAACGGTCTGTACGTGTCGAAGACGGAGCGCTGGGAAGGTTTCCGCGGCAAGTACAAGCTCAAGCTCGGCGTGCTCGAGTTCTACGACGCCGTCGCGCGCCCCGACCTGCACAAGAAGGGGACGACGCACGCGATCATCGCGGCGTCGTTCCTGATCGGCGGCCTCGCCCTGATGGGGGTGGGCGGCTACTACACCGCCACGCACTTCGAACACGGCCCTCCGGCGATCGGCCTGGTCGGATTCGGCCTCGGCCTGGTATTCGTGTTCGCGGCGAAGGGGATGACGTTCCAGCCGACGACCGAGGCGGAGGCGTACAAGCTGGCGCGCACCTACAACGATCGGCTCCGCGCCCGCCTCGGCCTGCCGCCGATCGTCGAGGATCCGACCAAGCCAGAGGCCGCCCGGCCCTGGCACAAGCGGATCGCCGTCGCCGGATCGGTGACGCCGTCTGGCGGCGGCGTCCTACTGATGGGAACGTTCTGACCGTACCTGCCGCGTCACGGCGCGGTGCCAATCAGGTTCAGCTCGGCCACGCTGGTCCAGGGCTGGGCGTTGATCTCGGAGAGGGCGACGAAGCGGACGTAGCGGGCGACCTTGCTCGCGAACATCACGCGCTTCTCGCTGCGATCGCTGTTGAACGTCCCGCTGGTGACGGCCGTTCCCCAGTTGGTGGAGTCCGTGCTGGCGTAGAACTGGTACTGGGCGACCATGCCGTGGTCGTCCTTGTCCTGGCGCGGGAGGTAGGCGAAGCCCGTCAGCGCGTAGCTGGCAGCGAGGTCGATCTGGATCTCGTGCGGGTGCGCCGGCGCCGTCCCGGTGTATTGCGTGTGCCAGATCGTCGACGACGAGCCGTCGAAGGCGTTGGTGGCGCGGCCGTTTTCGGCCTGCGTCTCCTCGCTGTCGGCGTAGAGCAGCGTCCAGCCCGACTGCGGCAGGTAACCGTTGTTGACCGACCAGCGCCCCGTCGTCACGTCCAGCTGCCACTCGTCGTAATAGTCCATCGCCAGCGACGTCCCGGAGATCTTGAGGGGCAGCCAGATGTACTTCGAGCTGACCAGGTCCGGGTCCTGCCAGCGATCGCCCGCATAGATGTAGGTCGTCGTCTGGGTTCCCTGGACGGGGATGACGGTGGCCGACTGCGTGTCGTACGTCGTGCTGTCGCCGATGTTGGTCAGCGCCGTCCACGGGCCGTCGATCGACGCCGCCGAGAAGTACTGGGCCTGGTTCGGATCCCAGCCCGTCGCCGCGGAGGTGATGATGTAGTAGCGGCCGCCCTGCTTGAACATCGCGGGCGCCTCGCGCTTCGCGGTCGACAGGCGCGACACCTGCCGCTTGATCGTCAGGTAGTCGTCCGACAGCTCGTACAGCATCAGGTCGGCGTTCTCGTTGGCCGCGGAGACGAAGTAGGCCTTGCCGTCGTCGTCCTTGAACAGCGTGTCGTCGCGAGACATGTTGCCGTTCGGCTGGAAGTGGGAGACGAGCGTGTAGTTGCCGTCGACGGTTGGCGACGTGAACACGCCCGCTTCGGCCGTGGCGTAATTGTTCCCGTCCCAGTGCAGCCACATCACGTACTGGTTTGTCGTGTCGTTGTGGACGACCTTCGGGCGTTCGATGATCCGGCCGCTGGCCGCGAGCTCGGCCGACGTGCTCTTGGTGATGATCGCGTTTCTGAACTGCCAGTTGCCGAGATCCTTCGACGCGTAGGCGTTCACGGCCTTGAAGCCGGTGGAGTTGCCGGACTTGTCCTCGCCGATCCAGTACCAGGTGTCGCCGACCAGGATGAGGCCTGCGCCGTGCGCTTCGATTCGCTTGCCGCTGGTGTCGTTCCAGAAGCCGCCGTTCTTGATGGTGATGATGACGTCGCCGGTCCCGGCCGCGCCGCCCATCCCGGCCCCGCCGCTGCTGCCGCCCGCGCCCGCGCTGCTCGCCGAGCCGGCGGCGCCCGCGGTTCCGCCCGATCCGGCGGACCCGACGGTGCCGCCCGTGCCGGCGCTCCCGGCCGCGCCCGCGGTTCCGCCGGCGCCCGTCGCGCCTGCTCCGCCGGCGGCAGGGGAACCACAGGCGCGGCCGGGACGACCGGCGCCGGCGCCGCAGGCACCACCGGTGCCGCGGGCACCACCGGCGCCGCGGGCGCGGCGGGAAGCC